>NZ_JBFTOB010000021.1:0-124614 GCF_056397765.1 Caulobacter sp. 05L422
GTACGGCGACCGATGCGGCTTTCGGGGGTGGTCGAGCGGGAAGCGTTCGTCGGTGGTCTTTAGATGGACGCCTTCGCGACGGTCCTGGGCAGGTTCCCTGAAACACGGGACGAAACCCAGGCGGCGAGGGATCGGCGGACGCGGCAGGCATGGGCTGAAATCGCCCATGCGGTCCAGGACGAGCCAACGTCCTGCCCGTCGGGGGCCTCCATCGGAGCGGGTTAAAAATCCGCGATCCGAAGGCTTCTGGATAACGGCCGCGCGAAGCGCCTGAGCTTCGTCGAAACGGTACTCACAACTGCAAATCATCCGGGCGAGGCCCGGGCGCTTCGCACCCTCCCATCACGCTCAGCGGGTTTCCCGCGTGAGACGGCGAAGCCGTGTCCCGACGGATCCCTCAGGGTTCCACCTAGGGCAAAACCAGGGATTCCCTGATGGCGGAGGCAGCTTGACCGGTATCATTGTGCCGGCCGTCGACAGTCCTGTCTGGCGGGAGCCGAGGCCCATGAGGATCGATCGTCCAGGACCTGCGAGGATCGTCGTCGCCGCCTATCTGGCGGCCTACCTCCTGGCCTGTCTGCTGGTCCTGGCCTTGGCCCTGGTTCTGCCGGTGGCGGCGCCTCGCTAGGCCTCAGGCGAACCGCAGATGACTGAGCGTGTCGCCGCGCAGGCCGGCGCGGATGCGGCCGCCGAACTTCGTGCCCGAGGTCAGCCGCGACACCATGCCGGCGTCGCCGGCCCGCCTGAAGGACCGCGCGGCGGCGGTCCACAGGGCGGTGGTGACCGGGTGCGGCGCGACGATCCCGGCGGCGAGGCCCAGGGCCAGCAAGGTCCAGGCTTCCAGGCGATCGATCAAATGGGTCATGGCGGAAACCTTTCGAAGCTTTGCGAGGAGGGCCGCCGCGCTGGGGGGAAGACGGCGACCCTCCTCGGGCCCGCGAAGCGGCGGGGGATCGCCGTTTCGGTGAAGACACCCTGGTCCCTGGCGTTCGATCAATCCAATTGATCGTTTTTCGGATCGAGATTGGAAAGCTCTATGCTCGCGGTTCGGCATGGTTGCGCGAGGCCGGAGGGCGGGGCTAAGCCTTGCCCCATGAGTTCTCCCGACACCGCCATCCTGCCCGACGCCGCCGCCGGCAACTGGGTCGACCGCCATGCGCCGCCGGCCCTGCGGCCGTGGCTGAAACTGGGCCGGTTCGACCGGCCGGCGGGGATCTGGCTGCTGATGCTGCCCGGCTGGCAGGGCATCGCCCTGGCGGCGGCGAGCCAGGGCAAGTGGCCCAATCCCTGGCTGCTGATCGCCTTCTTCGTCGGGGCGGCCTTGATGCGGGCGGCGGGCTGCGCCTTCAACGACATCGTCGACCGCGACTTCGACGCCCAGGTCAGCCGCACGGCCATGCGCCCGATCCCGGCCGGCCTGATCAGCGTCAAGCAGGCCTGGGCGTTCGTGATCGGCTGCTGCCTGGTCAGCTTCGGCATCCTGGTGTGCCTGGGCTGGCTGGCCATCGGCCTGGGCGTGCTGTCCCTGGGCCTGGTCGCGGCCTATCCGTTCATGAAGCGCATCACCTGGTGGCCGCAGGCCTGGCTGGGACTGACCTTCAACTGGGGGGCGCTGCTGGGCTACGCGGCGGCCACGCACCGGCTGGATTGGTCGGCGGCGCTGCTCTACGCCTCGGGCCTGTTCTGGACCCTGGGCTACGACACGATCTACGCCATCCAGGACATCGAGGACGACGCCCTGGCCGGGGTGAAGTCGTCGACCCGCCGGCTGGGCGAGCATGTGCAGATGGGCGTGCTGGCCTTCTACATCGCCTGTTTCGTGCTGGTGATCGCGGCGGCCTGGGTCGGCGGGCTGGGACCGCTGTTCCTGCCCCTGGCCGCCCTGGTCGCCGTGCACCTGTCGCGTCAGGCGGCCCGGGTCCGAATCGACGACCCGGTCGGCGCCCTGGCCCTGTTCAAGTCCAACGCCCAGGTCGGCTTCGTGCTGTTCCTGGCCCTGGCGGCGGGGATGTGGCGGCCGCCAGGGCTGTAGGGCGGTAAGCCCCCTCTAGAACGGGCCGTTGCGATAGATCCGCTCCATGCTCCGCTCCAGCTCGTCCAGCCGGCGGTCGTAGGCGCGGTTCAGGCATGAGCGGTTCGCCCCGCACTTGCGCCGGTCCCGCAGCCACTGCTGCTGGGCGTCCTGCAACGCGCCGCGCCCGCCCATGGCCAGGGTGCGCTTGTTGATGTCGTAGAGCACCGACATCTTCACGTCCTTGTCGTTCAGGGCGGTGTTGGCGCAGATCGCCTTCTCGTCCGGCGAACGGGCGCGGCCGCAGTCGAAGCTGGCGGCGTTCGCGGCCATAGGCAGGGCGAGGGTCAGGGCGAGGGCGGTCAGCACAAGGCGCATGGTGGTCTCCGAAGGGGCGTGACGTCGGGTCATTCTGTAAGCCGGAAGCTGAATGTGGCATGATGGGTTCCATGGCCGTCGCGTCCCGGATCAAGCCGCAGGAACTGTTCACGCCCGACGAGTGGGGCCCGCTGTCGGCGCGCTCGTCCTGGAAGGGCCTCCTGATGGTGGCCCATGCCTGGGCGATGATCATCGCGGCCGGCGCGATGTTCATGATCTGGCCCAATCCCCTGACCTACATCCTGGCGGTGATGCTGATCGGCGCGCGTCAGCTGGGCCTGGCCATCCTGATGCACGAGGCCGCGCACGGCGGCCTGCATCCCAACCTCAAGGTCAACGACTGGGTCGGCGAGTGGCTGTGCGCGGCCCCGACCGGCGCTTCGCTGGCCAAGTACCGGCCCTATCACCTGACCCATCACAAATACGCCCAGCAGGCCGAGGATCCGGACCTGGTGCTGTCGGCGCCGTTCCCGACCACCCGCGCCTCGCTGCGCCGCAAGATCGTCCGCGACCTGACCGGCCAGACCTTCTTCAAGCAGCGGTTCGGTCCGCTGCTGGGCAAGCTTCGAGTCTCCTCGGGCGACCAGCCCAAGGGCGCGGTGTTCGCGGGCGAAGTGGCGCGGCAGAAGCCTTTCCTGCTGTGGAACCTGGGTCTGTTGATCGTGCTGAGCGCCATGGGCCTGTGGTGGGCCTGGCCGGCGCTGTGGATCGTGCCGATGGCGACCTGGTTCCCGCTGGTCACCCGGCTGCGCAACATCGCCGAGCACGCCCTGGTGGCCAAGGACGAGCCCGACCCGTTCCGCCACGCGCGGACCACCCGGGCCAACTGGATCGAGCGCGCCCTGATCGCGCCCTACCACGTCAACTTCCACGCCGAGCATCACCTGTTCATGCACATGCCGTGCTGGAACCTGCCCAAGGCGCATGGGCTGCTGGAGAAGAAGGGCCTGACAGGCGGCATGCTGACCGCCCCGGGCTATCTGTCGGTGCTGAAGGCGGCGTCCGGCAAGGCGCCGGCCGCCGCCCAGCAGGCTTAGTTCGCCGGAGCCGCGGGAGCCGCCGCGGCCGCGGCGGCGATCTTGGCTTCAGGCTCCAGGGTCACCTTCAGCGGGTTGGGCGTCAGGTCCTTGCTGGCGCCGGTCGCCGCGTCGACGCCCAGGCCGATCAGGCCGCCGACCAGTACGTTGCCGGCCAGGGCCGCCCCGCCCTTGCCGCCGATCTGGTTGGTGATGCTGGTCGTGTAGGGCTTGTAGCCGGCCTTGGTGATCGTGACGTCGAACTCCTTCTTGCGCTTCATCTTGAAGGTGCAAGGCGTGGCGTCGCACTTGAAGCCCGTCGTGGTGGCCACGGCGGCGCCCCCCGGCGTCGTCTCGACCGTCCAGGCCTGGCTGGAGCCGCGCGTGACGGTGGCGCAGGCGCCGAGGCTGAACGCGGCGCAGGTCAGCAGGGCCGCCCGAAGGGCGAGCCGGGTATCGAACTTCATGGTATTCCCCCGAAATGAACGTCAGCCGTAACTTGGCTGTAGCGCAATCGCTAAACGGTTGAGCTCTTTCGTCAAGAACCTTCGGTTGTCGTCACCCCGACATGAAAGTCTCCCGCATCGACCAGACCCTCCCCGGCCGCAGGGCCTTCATCCTGGAGAACACGCGTCTCCAGGCCCCGCCGCACACGCCCGAACTGGTCCTGCATCTGGCCGACGAGATCACCCCGATCTGGCGGCTGACCGAGGAGGCCCTGGCCGAGATCGGCCTGCCGCCGCCGTTCTGGGCCTTCGCCTGGGCCGGCGGCCAGGCCCTGGCGCGCTACATCCTCGACAATCCTGCAATCGTTTCTGGGAAACGCGTGATCGATTTCGCCAGCGGTTCGGGCCTGGTGGCGATCGCCGCGATGAAGGCCGGCGCGGCCAGCGTGCTGGCGGCCGACATCGACGTGTTCTGCGAGGCGGCGATCGGCGTGAACGCCGACGCCAACGGCGTGACATTGGCCTTCACCGAGGTGAACCTGCTGGACGCCCCGCCGCCGGTCGGCCCCCCTTTAGGCGCGGACGTGCTGTTGGCCGGCGACATCTGCTACGAGCGGCCGATGGCGGAAGCCGTCATGGCCTGGCTGGGCCAGGGCCGGGCGGCGGGGGCGACCGTGCTGATCGGCGACCCCGGCCGCACCTATTTCCCCAAGGACGGCCTGGTGAAGCTGGCCGAATACCAGGTGCCCACCACCCGGGAGCTGGAGGACATGGCCGTCAAGCGCACCAGCGTCTGGACTCTGCCCTGACGGCGATCTAGAACATAATAAGAACAAACGAGAGGCGCGACCATGCGGGAAGACGGCAAGATCGACTATATCGAATGGCCCGCCGGCGACCTGCCGGCCACCAAGGCCTTCTACACCGCCGCCTTCGGCTGGAGCTTCGTCGACTACGGTTCCGACTACGCGGCCTTCGAGGGGCAAGGCGCCGACGGAGGCTTCACCACCCCTCAGGAAGGCTCGACCGACCGGCCGCTGGTCGTGCTCTACGCCCACGACATCGAGGCCATGCTGGCCAAGGTGACGGCGGCGAAGGGCGTGGTCACCAAGCCGATCTTCAGCTTCCCCGGCGGCCGCCGCTTCCATTTCACCGACCCCTCGGGCAACGAGCTGGCGGTCTGGAGCGAGAGCTAGTCCCTCGCGACAGAAAAACCGTCACGAAACCGCGATAAATCGTCTCCGGACGATTTACGGGGCGAGCGACGGTGGACCAGGCCAGAACCTGCGGCGATTGCGGGATGTGCTGCAAGCTGATGGGCGTGGCCGCCATCGACAAGGCCCCGCACGTCTGGTGCGGCCATTTCCGCAAAGGCGCCGGCTGCGGCATCTACGCCGACCGGCCCAAGGCCTGCGCCGACTACGCCTGCTACTGGCTGGACGCGCCCAATCTCGACGACCGCTGGCGGCCCGACCGGGCGCGCTTCGTCCTGCACCGCGAGAACGGCGGCCAGACCCTGGTGGTCGAGGTCGATCCCGCCTCGCCCGACGCCTGGCGGCGCGCGCCGTACTACGACACCTTCAAGACCTGGGCGGCGCGCGGCGCGGCCAAGGGTCTGACCCTCAACGTGCTGGTCGGCGGACGCGGCTACGAGATCCTGCCCGACCGCGACGTCGACTACGGCCTGGTGCGCGAGATTCCGGCATGAGCGAAGCGGCTTCCATCCCTGTTTCGGCCCCCGTCCCCTCCAAGTCGTGCGGCGACTGCGGCATGTGCTGCAAGGTCCTGCACATCAGCGAGCTGAACAAGCCGGCGGGCCAGTGGTGCGGCGTGTTCCGCAAGGGCTCGGGCTGCGGCGACTACGAGGCCCGGCCCCAGGCCTGCCGGGGCTTCCACTGCCTGTGGCTGACCTCGGAAAAGCTGGACGACGCCTGGCGTCCCAACAAGGCCGGCTTCCTGATGTACCCCGACCGCGACGGCAAGCGGCTGAACGTGGTGGTCGATCCGGGCAAGCCTTCGTCCTGGCAGCGCGAGCCCTACTATTCGCGGCTCAAGGCGATGTCGCAGCGGGCCTATGACGGCTACGAACTGCTGATCTGCATCGGCGACCGCCGGGTGGTGATGTTCCCGACCGAAGACGTCGACCTGGGCATGCTCAACCCCGACCACAAGCTGGTCAGCGGCTATGTCGACAAGGACGGCGACAAGGTCCCGTTCGCCATGGTGCTGAGCGACGCCTAGGCTTGGCCTAGAACCGGGGCCTGAACTCGCGCGGCGCCCAGCCGAAGTCGGTCCGCGCCGCCGCGTCGTCGAAGGTCAGGTCCTGGGCCATGCGGTCGCCCATGGTCGCCGTGGCGCCGGGATAGAACGGCTTGGCCAGGGTCAGCAGCAGGCGGAACAGCCAGGCCGGCAGGGGCAGGATCGCCGGCCGGCGGCCCAAGCCCGCATAAATCCGCTCGGCCATCGTCCGGTAGGTCAGGGTCTCGCCGCCGACCAGGTCGTAGGCCTTGTCGCGGGCTGCGGGGGCGGTGGCGGCCGCGATCGCGCCGCCGGCCAGGTCGTCGGCGTGCACCGGCTGGCGCAGGCCCTCGCCCTTGCCCGACAGCGGCAGCACCTTGAACCGGCGGATCAGGCCAGCGAGGCGGCTGACGTTTGCGTCGCGGCCTTCCAGATAGATCAGGGTCGGCCGCAGGATCGTCCAGGCCACGCCATGTTCGACGCAGAAGGCCTCGACCTTGGCCTCGGACTCGGCCAGGGCCTGGGCCACGGCCCGCTCGGAGGCCTCCGGCGAATCCTGCTTGGTGAAGCGGCTGGTCGAGGAAAAGGCGACCAGCCTGGTCATGCCGCGCGCCTTCAGGGCGGGCAGGGCCTGGGGCAGCAGCCAGATCGGCGACAGCGAGAACACCGTGGCGACCGGCGGCAGTTCGTCGGCCAGGTTCGGGTCGGCCAGGTCGCCGTCCACCCAGCAGACGTCATCGGTCGGCGGACGTCGGCTCAGCGCGATGGGCGTGATCTCCAGGGTGTTCAGCCGCGCCAGCAGGAACTCGCCGATCAGGCTTGTGGCGCCCAGCACCAGGATGGGCGAGGTCAGGCCTGAAGACGAGGAGGGGGAGGTGGTTTCAGCGTCCATCTTTCCCCTATAGTCGCGCCGCAAGCGGCGACCTAGAGCGTGGCGGCCGAAAGTGTAGGCGGTTTCGGCGCCTGGCACGGTCCAAAGGGAACTTTGCTCATGACCTTCGAGGATGTTCGCGCCTTCGCCTTCAAACTGCCCGGCGTGACCGACGGAACCGCCTACGGCCATCCGTGCCTGAAGGCGCACGGCAAGTTCCTGACCCGGGTGTGGGACGACGGCGACACCCTGGTCGTTCCGGGCGTCACGTTCGACGAGCGCGAGATGCTGATCGAGGCCGAGCCCGACACCTTCTACGTCACCGACCATTACAAGAATTACCCGTACGTCCTGGTCCGCCTGTCACGCGTCGACGCCGGCACGGTGGAGCGCTTCCTCGAGCGTCGCTGGCGGGCGACCGCGCCCAAGAAGCTGCTCAAGGAGCATGACGCGGCGAACGCATGACGCGGCTTGCCCAAGCGCCTATATCGGCCTGACCCCCAGCCGGAGATCCGCCATGCCCCATTCCATCCCCGACATCCGCGCGGGCGACGTGGCCATGCCGATCATCGGCCTGGGCACCTGGCAGCTGGACGACGGCGCGGCCCAGCCGATGGTCGAGAAGGCCCTGGAGCTGGGCTACCGCCACATCGACACCGCCCAGGCCTATCGCAACGAGCAGGATGTCGGGGCGGCCCTGACGGCGACCGGCGTGCCGCGCGACCAGATCTTCCTGACCACCAAGGTCTGGGTCGACCAGTTCGCCCAGGGCGACCTGCAGCGGTCGGTCGAGGGCAGCCTCAAGCGCCTGAGGGCGCCGCAGGTCGACCTGCTGCTGCTGCACTGGCCCAAGCCCAGGCCGGCCCTGGCCGAGACCATGGCGGCGCTGAACGACGTCCACGCCCGGGGCCTGACCCGCGCCATCGGCCTGTCGAACTTCCCCTCGGGCCTGATGGCCAAGGCCCAGGCGGCCTCGGAGGCGCCGATCGCCACCAATCAGGTCGAGTACCACCCCTACCTGTCGCAGAAGACCCTGATCGCCAAGGCCAAGGCGATGGGCTCGACGATCACCGCCTGGTCGCCCCTGGCCCAGGGCAAGGTGGCGGCCGACCCGGTGCTGATCGAGATCGGCGAGGCCCACGGCAAGACCCCGGGCCAGGTGACCCTGCGCTGGCAGGTCCAGCAGCGGGTCGCGACCATCCCGCGGACCAGCAGTCCGGCGCGATTGGCCGAGAACTTCGACATCTTCGACTTCGCCCTGTCGGACGCCGAGATGGCGCGGATCTTCGACCTGGCGCGACCGGACGGACGGCTGGGCAACTGGCTGGACGCGGCCTTCGAGTGGGACGCGGACTAGAACGGCGTCAGCCGGACAGTTTCCGGAAGCTGGACCTTCACCATCGCGCCGGGGTGTTGGGTCTTGGCCGCGACGGCGCGGAGGATCGCCGAGATGTCGGCGCCGTCCGGCGAGTGGCCGGCGCCCTGGATCGTGAACAGCGCGCCCGTCCTGTGGGCCGACGCCGCCGCCTGGCGCAGCGCTTCGCCGTGGGCGAAGGGGATCACCTCGTCCGCCGTGCCGTGGATCAGGTACAGGGGCTCGTCCAGCGTCGAGACTGTGCCGATGTTGTCGTAGCGGTCCGAGATCATCCAGCGGGCGGCGGCTGGGGCCATGGTGCGAAGGTCGGTGAACGTGCCGATGGTCACCAGGGCGTCCAGCCTCTGCCGCCGGGCCAGGCCGAAGGCGACGCCGCCGCCCAGGCTGTGGCCCACCACGATCAGCTTGCCGCCGCCCGCCACGACGCGGGCCCTGGCGTAGAAGGCGTCCGCGTCGGAGGCCAGGCCCTTCTCGCTGGCCCGGCCCGGATTGCCGCTGTACTCGCGATATTCGGCCGCCACCACGCCGTAGCCCTCGGCGATCAGCGGGGCGAGCCACTGCATCGACCGGGTCGCGGCCGAGCCGTTGCCGTGGAACACCAGGAAGGTCGGCTTGCCGTCGCGCGGCGCGATCTCCACGCCCTTGAGGGTCAGGCCATCGGCCGTCCGCACGGTGATGATCGCCGCGCCGGCCGGCAGGTCCGCCGGGGCGAGCGGAGCGGTGGGGGCCGGATAGATGCGCTCGTGAATCTGGGCGCAGGCGGGGACCGACAGGAGCAAGACCCCGACGAGGACGAGACTTGTAAGGCTGGCCATGCGTTTCATGGTCGCGATGCTATGCGGTCCAGCTTGCGGGGCAAGCCCCGAGGCCTACTCCGCCAGACCCATGGCCAGCCGGATGGCCTGCTCGACGGGGGCGTAGGCGCCGTCATGCCTGTCCAGCCTCAGCGGCGTTCGTGGAAGCAGCGGCGGCTGCGCCATGAAGCGGGCGTTGCGTCCGTGGTGCGGCTGGGCCGCGTGCACGAGGAACGGATGGCAGAGATAGACCGTCCCGGCCTCGCCGACGGCCATGGCTTCATCGCGCGGCTCCATGTCGCCGATGGTCCGCACGAGCTCCCGGAGCGTTAGCCCCTCTTCGCCGGCCGTCGCCAGGCTCCGCGCGATGTCCCCGTGCGAACCCGGGAGAAGGCGCGTGGGCGCGTCCTCCGGCCCGACGTCGGAAAACAGGAACAGCATCAGCAGCGCCCGTCCTTTCGAGGCGACGTTCGTTCGCCACTCCATGAAATCGGGCTGGTCATGGCCGAAGCTCGGATCGAGGTGCCATCCGGTGTCGCCGGCGTCCTCCACCGAGGGAAACCGCACCGGGAATGTTCCCATGGCCATGCAGGGAAGCCAGCGGCCTGGCCCGACGAGCTGATCGAACGCCGCGTGCAGGACCGGTGTGTTGGCGGCTTCCACGAAGGGCCTCTGGCTGTACATCCCCAGACGGACGACGGGTCTGGTCCAGGTGCTCGGATCGGCGGGATCGCAGCCCGTGTCGCGCCACAGAATGGCGCGCGCCTCGTCCGCCAGGGCCCGAGGGAAGGCCCGGTCGATCCGGACAAAGCCGCGTTCGACGAAATGCCGAATTTCGGCGTCGTTCAGGGTGCGGCCCTCGGCGGATTCCCGTTCGCCCGACATGCGTTCAGCGCGCCAGCCGCCCGTCCGTCAGCGCCGCCGGCTCGAACTTGAAGATCACCTCCGGATCCGGCCGCTTGATCCCCTTCAGCAGCTTCTTCGGGGCCGAGACGTGCAGGAGCCAGCGCAGGATGTTCAGCCGCGCGACCTTCTTGTGGTTGGCGCGCACGCAGATCCACGGGACCGGCGTCGAATGGGTGCGCATCAGCATCTCGTCGCGGGCGGCCGTATAGTCGTCCCACTTGGCCTGGGCCACGGCGTCCAGGTCGCTGACCTTGAAGGCCTTCAGCGGCTCCTCGCGCCGGGCCTTGAGGCGCTCGGCCTGGGTTTCCTGGTCGATGTCGAGCCAGAACTTGGTCATCTTGACCCCGTTCTCCACCAGCATCAGTTCGAAGGCCGGGACGTCGCGCAGGAACTGTTCCTGCTCGTGCGAGGTGGAGAAGCCCATCACCCGCTCGACCCCGGCCCGGTTGTACCAGGAGCGGTTGAACACCACGGCCTGGCCGGCGGCGGGCAGGTGGCGGACATAGCGCTGGAAGTACCACTCGCTGCGCTCGTGGTCGCTGGGGGCGGGCAGGGAGATCACCTGGGTGGCGCGGCGGTGGGCGTGTTCGGTCAGGCGGGCGATGGCCCCGTCCTTGCCGGCGGCGTCGCGGCCCTCGAACAGGGTGACCGTCTTCCAGCCTTCCTTGATGGCCTGACGCTGCAGGCCGATCATCGCCAGCTGCAGGTCGCGGAGTTCGGCTTCGTAGTCTTCGAGCTTGCTCATGTCTGGAGCCTACCCCCGTCCGGTTCAGTTGCGCTAGAAGAGCGGCATGATCCGTCTTTTCGTTCCTCATCCGCTCAAGGCCGGCGCCGGCGTCGCGCCCACCGTCGACCAGTCGCGCTACCTGTCCGCCGTGATGCGGCTCAACGTCGGCGACGAGATCCTGGTGTTCAACGGCCAGGATGGCGAGTGGCGCTGCAGCCTGACCGAGGCCGGCAAGCGCGGCTGCCTGCTGCGCTGCGAGGCCCAGACCCGCGAGCAGGACCACGCGCCCGACCTCGACCTGGTGATCGCCATGGTCAAGCGCGGCCGGGTCGAGACCATCGTCGAGAAGGCGGCCGAGCTGGGCGCGCGCCGGGTGCGCCTGACCCAGACCCGCCGGACCAATGTCGACTTCCTCAAGCTGGGCCGCCTGGACGCCATCGCCATCGAGGCCGCCGAGCAGACCGGCCGCCTGGACGTGCCGGTCATCGACGACCCGCTGAAGCTGGACAAGATCCTGGATGGCTGGGATCCGGAGCGCCGGCTGATCTTCTGCGACGAAGGCGGCGACGCCCGCCCCCTGATCGAGGCCGCCAAGGAAGCGCCCGCCCCGGCCGCCATCCTGATCGGCCCCGAAGGCGGCTTCGCCCCCGAAGAACGCGAGAAGTTGCGGTCGCTGCCGTTCGTCATCTCGGTGACGCTGGGACCGCGCATCCTGCGGGCGGACACGGCGGCCATCGCCGCCATGACCCTGTGGCAGGCCGCCGTGGGCGACTGGCGCTAGGAATTTACCTAGGCGAATCCCGACGGGCTTCCTCGGCGGGAAACGCGGCAGGCCGCCTTAAACTTGGCTGCCAGTCCAAAGCTTGGCCGGCCGTCCCAAACTTGACCATTGCAGGCCTGTTCCTCGCGAATCGCGTCAGCATTCTCGATGTAACTCGCTATGCGGGAATTACTCCCCGTCAGGCGGAAGCGCATGTGCGGGTGCGTCAGTACGCGGCCGAGGCGAGGCCGTGTCTTTTGGTCGAGCCTCCGATCTTCAATCATCAGAGAGCTTGACCCATGACGGACACCACCATTTCGATCTTCGACGCTGTCAGCAAGATCGATGCAAGCTGGCCAGGCAATGACATTGGCTGGCCCAACGGCGTCCCTGCCGCGACGTGGCAGGAGCCCAACCTCAGCGGCATTTTCAGCGGCGGGCCTGAGTTCAACACTTTCACGACGGAGCCCGGTCGAGCCGTGTTCGACGTCCTGACCTATGTCGTGAGCTGCGAGAACGGCGGTCAGACGCTCGACTACTACCTGATCGAGCTGAGCGGAATATTGCGCTACGTGGTGCCGCAGACCTTGGCGTGTGACGGGTACAGCATCACGATCGCCCCCGTTGACGGCCGCGTGCTGTTGGACAGCGCTTCTCCCGACACCACACAAGGCGCCGTCTCGACCTCGGTTTCAGTGTCGACGACCATCAGCGGCAATCTGGGCTTCATGGGGGACGCTCCCACCGGGGGCGGCGGCGCGTCCATGACGACGTCCAGAAGCCGCACGGTCGAACTCCCCGGCGTGGTGATCACCAACAACAGCCTGCAGACCGGCCAGACAGCGTCCTGGCGCTACACGATCGCCGACGGATCGCCGAGCGCCTATGCGAGCTTCAACCATATGGAAACGGTGCTGTTCAAGGTCGATCGGGCGGCCGGACTGAGTGCGCTGGAAATCGACGTGACCACGTCGTTCTATGTTTCCGACCACGGAGGCGGCGGCAGTCGCTGGTTTGACGAGTATCACAACGCCGTCAACAGCGCCGGCTTCGGCGGCATCATGAGCAATACGGATGAACGCGCGGGCGTCATCACCCTGCCTCCCCACCGCGTTGTCGTCGGCCAACCGCCGGCCCCCAAGACGGCGTGATCACCTCCACCCAATCTGATCGACAACAAGTAGGAAGCGCGCTCATGGCGGACTTACCGATGAACTCCAACGGGTACAGCCAGTCGGATCTGGAAAATCTCGTCGCGGATCCGAATATCACCCCTCGGGAAATCGCGGACGTGCTCAGGAATGAGGACATCCCGCTTCCCAATCTGGAAAGCTATGTCAACGGCATGCATGCCGGAGATGATCGCTGGACCTCGGTCCTCGAGGCCATGCGTAATCCGGTCCCGGACCACGATCCGCTGGTCGACGAGATCGACGCCATCATCAATGGCGGCGACTTCGATTGGCCCGCTGAACGGGAGGAGATCGACCAAGACGCGGCCAGGAATGAGCAAGGGGATGGAAACGATCCGGCCGAAGCAGGCGGTAATCCTGTCGATCCGGGCGGCGAGGTCGACCCGGGGGAGGGAGGGGAAATCCCCGAACCCAGCTGGGACGAGTAATCCGGCGGGGCGGCCGCGGTCGAKCGGCCGCCTCCCACCAAAACCTCATCTGTTGCGAAAGGCTGGGCCCGCCCCTTGAGGTTCGCTAAGAAAACGCCCAACTGCGCAGCACGACAGTTCGCGGGCGGGTCGGAGGGCGATGCTCTCCCTTCTTGAAGCGTGTTTTTGGGAGGGTGGCCTATGGCCGAAGCCGTGAGCCAGGAGCGTCCGCTGACGCTCGACGATCTGACCGCCTATTTCGCCGCCGGCTCCAAGCCCAAGGACCAGTTCCGCGTGGGCGCAGAGCACGAGAAGTTCGGCTTCTACCTGGGTTCGCACGCGCCGGTGCCCTATGACGGCGACAAGGGCGTGCACGCCCTGCTGACCGGCCTGCAGCGCTTCGGCTGGAAACCGGTGATGGAAGGCCCGACGATCATCGGGCTGGAGCGCAACGGCGCCAATGTCAGCCTGGAGCCCGGCGGCCAGTTCGAGCTTTCCGGCGCGCCGCTGCTGACCATGCACGACATCTGTGAGGAGACCGGCCAGCACCTGGACGAGGTCAAGACCGTGGCCGACGAGCTGGGCCTGGGCTTCCTGGGTCTGGGCTTCTCGCCGGTTTGGCGGCGTGACGAAGTTCCTGTCATGCCCAAAGGGCGTTACGTGATCATGCGCAACTACATGCCCAAGGTCGGCGGCCTGGGCCTGGACATGATGCTGCGCACCTGCACGGTGCAGGCCAATCTCGACTTCTCCAGCGAAGCCGACATGGTCGCCAAGTTCCGCATGAGCCTGGCCCTTCAGCCGATCGCCACGGCGCTGTTCGCCAATTCGCCGTTCACCGAGGGCAAGCCCAACGGCTTCCTGTCGGCCCGCGCCAACGTCTGGACCGACACCGACGCCGACCGCACTGGCCTGCTGGACTTCGTGTTCGAGGACGGCTTCGACTTCGAGCGCTACGCCCGCTACGCCCTGGACGTGCCGATGTACTTCGCCAAGCGCGGCGACAAGTACATCGACCTGGCCGGCCGCGGCTTCCGCGACTTCATCGACGGCAAGATCGACGAGTTGCCGGGCGAGCGCGCCTCGATCAAGGACTGGGCCGATCACACCACCACCCTGTTCCCCGAGGTGCGGCTGAAGACCTATCTGGAGATGCGCGGCGCCGACGCCGGGCCGTGGAGCCGCCTCTGCGCCCTGCCAGCCCTGTGGACCGGGGTGTTCTACGACGACGCGGCCCTGGCCGCCGCGTGGGACCTCTGCAAGCACTGGACGGCCGAGGATCGCGCCGGCCTGCGCCGCGACGTGCCGAAGCTGGGCCTGAAGGCCGTGGTGGCCGGCCGCACGGCCCAGGACGTGGCCAAGGACTTCGTGGCCATCGCCAAGTCGGGCCTGAAGTCGCGCGCCCACCTGAACGGCGGCTTCCTGGACGAGACGATCTATCTGGGCGACCTGGAAGAGATCGCCGCCACCGGGATCACGCCGGCCGAACGGCTGCTGTCGCTCTACAACGGCGCGTGGAAGGGCGACATCAACCGGGTGTTCGAGGACTTCGCGTACTGAGGCCTCGGGGCTGAGGCCGGCGCGCCTCACGCGAACCGCTTGGCCCCGGCCACGCACAGCACGATCACGGCGGTGACCGCGATCATGGTCATGGCGACGGGTTCGTGCAGCAGCAGCGCGGCCAGCGTCAGGCCGAAGAGCGGCTGGAGCAGCTGCAGCTGCCCGACCTTGGCGATGCCGCCCAGGGCCAGGCCGCGATACCAGAACACGAAGCCGACCAGCATGCTGAAGATCGAGACATAGGCCAGGCCCAGCCAGGCCGGCGCGCCGATCCCACTCCAGGTCCGGGGCAGGGTGACCAGCGCGATGATCGTCATCAGGGGCAGCGACAGCACCAGCGCCCAGCAGATCACCTGCCAGCCGCCCAGCCTGCGGGACAGGACCGCGCCCTCGGCGTAGCCCAGGCCGCAGGCGACGACCGCGGCCACCATCAGCAGGTCGCCGGCCAGCGATCCCGAACCGCCCCGCGAGACGGCGAAGCCCGCGACCGACAGGCTGCCGATGATCGAGCAGACCCAGAACGCCGGCTTGGGGCGCTCGCCGCCGCGCAGCACGCCGAAGATCGCCGTCGCCAGCGGCAGCAGGCCGATGAAGACGATGGAGTGGGCCGCGTCGATGTGCTGCAGCGCCAGGGCCGTCAGCAACGGAAAGCCGACCACGACACCCAGCGCCACGACCACCAGCGGGCGCAGGTCCGACCTAGCCGGCCGCGCCTGCCTCAGCGCCAGCAGCAGGGCCACGCCCAGCACGGCGGCGATCACGGCTCTGGCCGAGGTCAGGAAAACCGGCTCGAAGCCGCCGATCGCCACGCGCGTGGCCGGCAGCGAACCGCTGAAGATGATCACGCCCAGAAGGCCGCTGCCCCATCCCTTTGATGTCTGTTCCATGCTCGTCCCCGAAAAGCCAGCGCGAGGCATAGTCGAGGCGGTCGCGCATGACCCGGAACGGTCAGTACGATCTGGGTCAAACTGTATGCTATGATGAGCCATACAGTTGAGGTGCGGGTGAATGAGCAAGGCCGTGAGCCGGACCGGCGAGGCGATGGAGGCGATCCGCGGCAGGATCTCAAGCCGGGCCTTGTCGCATGGCGACAAGCTGCCCTCGATCCGGGGCCTCGCCGCGAGCTTGAAGGTGTCGCCCTCGACCGTCGTCGAGGCCTATGACCGGCTGGTCTCGGAGGGCGTGGTGCTCTCGCGGCCGGGGTCGGGCTTCTATGTTTCCGCGGGCGTCGCGACGCCGGTCGTCAACGATCTCCAGCCGCGAGCGGATCGGGCGATCGATCCGCTGTGGGTTTCGCGCCAGTCGCTGGATGCGGAGCCGCAGGCGCTGAAGCCCGGGTGCGGCTGGCTGCCGTCGGACTGGATGCCCAACGCGATCCTTCGACGCGCCATGCGCGGCCTGGCCCGCGCCGACGACGCCGTGCTGGCCGACTACGGCAATTCGCGGGGGTTGCTGGACCTGCGACAACTGCTGGCCAGGCGCTGCGCGGGCGACGGCCTGGATGTCGGCCCCGAGCAACTGTTGCTGACCTCGTCCGGCACCCAGGCGATCGACCTGATCTGCCGGTTCCTGCTCCGCCCCGGCGACACGGTCCTGGTCGATGACCCCTGCTACTTCAACTTCCAGGCCCTGCTCGCCGCCCACAAGGTGCGTATCGTCAGCGCGCCCTATACGCCCGCCGGCCCGGACGTGGCGCGGTTCGCGCAGGTCCTGGCCGAGGAGAAGCCGCGCCTCTACATCACCAATTCCGCGATCCACAATCCGACCGGCGCGACGATGTCGGCCCAGACCGCGCACAAGCTGCTCACGGTCGCCTCGGCCCACGGCCTGATCATCGTCGAGGACGACATCTTCGCCGAGTTCGAGCCGGAGCCCTCGCCGCGCCTGGCGGCGTTCGACGGCCTGGTCAACGTGATCCGGATCGGCAGCTTCTCCAAGACGCTGTCGGCCTCGGTCCGCTGCGGCTACATCGCGGCGCGGCCGGAATGGATCGAGGCGATGGTCGATCTCCAGGTCGCCACCAATTTCGGCGGCGCCAGCCCGGTGGCGGCCCAGCTGATCTTCACCAGTCTCATGGACAGCGGCTATCGGCGGCACGTCGAGGCGCTGCGGCGCCGGCTGTCGGGCGCCCGGCGCGACGCGACGGCCAGGCTGGCGGATCTCGGGGTGCGGGCCTGGGTCGCCCCTCGCGGCGGCTTCTATCTCTGGGGGCGGCTGCCGGACGGCAAGGACGCGTCGGACATCGCCCGGGCCGCGCTTCTGGAGGGCGTGATCCTGGCGCCGGGAAACGTCTTCAGCGTCCCGCAGGAGGCCTCGGACTTCATGCGGTTCAATGTCGGGCAGATGCAGGACCCGCGCGTCTACGCGGTGCTGAAACAAGCCCTGGCGAGCGCCTAGGCGCGGTTCAGAAGATCGCGCGGAAGCCGGCGATGATCCCAACCCAGGCCAACACGCTGGCCGCCACGACCGCCAGCCGGCCCCAGGCCAGCTTGGCGCGGGCGGGACGCGACCGCGCGGCGCCGGGCGACGGCCGCATACCGGAATCATAACCGACGTAAGCCACGACGTTTCTCCCAGGACGCCTCTCTGCAGGAGGCTTCGCGCTAAGCGCTGCGGGTATTGCAGCGCTTGAAAGGTTAACGAACGCTTTACACTTGTAGCCGGTTCAACGTGGCTCAGATTGATCCGGTTCCCTCATAGGGCTTTGCGATGTGCGCCGGCCCCTCTTCGCGGATGTCGTCGCCCTCCCACGCCGCGTCGTCGGGCATCGAGACATTGGGCGCCCAATGCTCGGCCTGGCTGGAGCCGGAACCGCTGTCGGTGTGCCGGACCACCTCGTCGACATCGACCGCCCGGGTCTCGGCCGCGGTCAGGCCGGCGCGCTTGAAATCCACGTGCTCGGGATAGAAGGCCAGGCGGCCGGCGATCTGGCTGACGCCGGGCAGCGGGGCCTCGTACGACCAGACCGCGTTCTCGATGATCTGGGCGTCGCGATGGATCGTGTAGTAGCTGGCCTGGCCCTTGTGGGGGCAGTGGGTGACCTTGTCGGTCTTCTGCAGGAAGTCCATGGCCACGTCCGCGCGCGGGAAATAGCGCACCGGAGCGTAGTCGGCCTCCTTGAGCACCAGGACGTCGCCGCTGTCGGCGATCTCGTGGCCCTCGAAAAGCACTTCGACCCGTCCGTCTTCGCGCGAACAGGTGATGGGGTGGTCCTGGGTCGGGTCGGTCATGGTGAATTCTCCCGCCTGAGGAGGGCGCCGCCTAGGAAACGCGCGGGAGGGGAGCGGGGCTCCGAAGCGGCAAGCCATTGCTTGTGAAACGCAAAGCGCCGTGATCTTCTCCCCGCCAATTGGGGAGGGGAGGGCGAAACCACCTGTCGGTCGCCCTACCGCTTATACGTTTCAAGGTTCGTGAATGAATATCGTTGTCGCCGCCGGCATCCTGGTCACGCTCGTGACCGGTGTTCCCGTGCTTATCCAGCTGTTGCGGGGCCATCCGCGCGGCCTGATCATCTGCTTCCTGGCCGAGATGTGGGAGCGCTTCTCCTACTACGGCATGCGCGGGCTGCTGATCTTCTACCTGACCCAGCACTTCCTCTTTGATTCCAAGACCGCCGGCGGCCACTACGGCTCCTACACCTCGCTGGTCTATATCGTACCCCTGCTCGGCGGCTTCCTGGCCGACCGTTATCTGGGCACCCGCAAGGCCGTGGCCTTCGGGGCGATCCTGCTGGTGGCGGGCCACCTGACCATGGCGGTCGAGGGCCGCCCGGCGACCCAGACCCTGCAGTACGCCGGCCAGACCTACGAGTTCCAGGTCAAGGGCCGCGGCGAGGAGCGGGTGGCCAAGATCGTCGTCGGCGATAAGCCGTACGACGTGGCGGCCAACGCGGCGGGCGATTTCGAGATCAAGAACCTGCCGGCCCATTCGGCCGTGCCGTCGGTCCTGCCCAAGGGTCAGTACAAGCTGGACGTGAAGGACCGCGATCCGCTGTACCTGAACATCTTCTGGCTGGCGCTTTCGCTGATCATCGTCGGCGTGGGCTTCATGAAGGCCAATGTCGCCACCCTGGTGGGCCAGCTCTATCCGCAGGGCGATCCGCGCCGCGACCCGGGCTTCACCCTCTACTACTACGGCATCAACCTGGGCTCGTTCTGGGCGGCCATCCTCTGCGGCCTGCTGGGGGTCAACCTGGGCTGGGGCGCGGGCTTCGGCATGGCGGGCCTGGGCATGCTGGCCGGCTTCGTGGTCTTCGTGCTGGGCAAGCCCTGGCTGCTGGGCAAGGGCGAACCGCCCGAGCCGGTCAAGCTGAAGGCTCCGGTGCTGGGCCCGGTCAACCGCGAGGGCTTGATCTACGCCGCCTCGCTGGGCCTGGTCGGGGTGATCTTCTTCCTGGTGCAGTACACCCCGGTGGTCAGCGTCACCCTGATCGCCGGCAGCTTCCTGTCGTTGGTCTACATCCTGTGGTTCGCCTTCGTGAAGTGCGAGAAGGTCGAGCGCGAGCGGCTGCTGCTGGCCACGGTGCTGGTGCTGGGCGCGGTGATATTCTGGGCCCTGTTCGAACAGGCCGGTTCGTCGCTGAACCTGTTCGCGGCCACCAACGTCAACCTCGTCCTGCTGTCGCAGCCGGTGCAGTGGTTCGGCGGCGCGGTGGTGCTGGGTTCGCCCGAGCAACTGGCCGCGGCGGGCTGGAGCACGGCCGGCAAGCTGTGGGTCAACACCTCGTTCAACGCGGCCCAGACCCAAGCGCTCAACGCCGGCTGGATCCTGATCTTCGCCCCGGTGTTCGCCGCCCTCTGGACGTTCCTGGGCAGGCGCGGCCGCAATCCGGGCCCGATGGTCAAGTTCGGCCTGTCGCTGATCCAGGTGGGCGCGGGCTTCCTGATCCTGCTGGTCGGCGCCCAGTTCGCCGACGGCGCGTTCCGCATGCCGCTGATCTTCCTGGTGCTCATGTACATGCTGCACACCTCCGGCGAGATGTTCATGTCGCCGGTCGGCCTGTCGCAGATGACCAAGCTGTCGCCGCTGTCGATCGTCTCGTTCGTGATGGCCGTCTGGTACATGGCCCTGGCCATGGGCAACCTGGTCGCCGGCTGGATCGCCGGCATCGCCTCGACCGAGACCATCGGCGGCCAGGTGCTGGACCCGGCCGCGGCCATGACCCAGTCGCTGCTGGTGTTCAAGATCATCGGCTGCATCTCGATCCTGATCGGCGTGCTGTTCCTGGCCCTGTCGCCGATCCTCAAGAAGTGGTCGCACGGCTCGGACGACACCAACCCCGAGCCGGTCGCCGAACCGGCCTCGATCGCCCCCTAGGCGTCGCGCAACGAGAAAGGCCCCGGAGCGATCCGGGCCTTTTTCATGGCCGAAGCTCAAGCGCCAAGTTGACGCGAATAATTCTCCATCGCACGCTATGGTCGATTGAGCGGCGCGAAGCCGCCTTCTCGGGAGGGCGTCATGGGAACTGCCTACACCATCTTCGGCGCGGGGCCGGCGGGCCTCTACACGGCCTGGCGGCTGGTCACCGGCGGCAAGGCCGTGGCGGGCGACAACATCGAGCTGATCGAGTGGGGCGACTACGCCTTCGACGGTCCGGGCTCGGGCACCCGCCTGCCGGCCGGCCGGATCGTGACCCACTTCTGCAACGACGATCCGACCCAGTCCTATGTCGAGGCCGGCGGCATGCGGTTCATCGAATGGGACGGAACCCAGGGCCACCAGCTGGTCACCCTGACGATCAACATGCTCGGCCTGGGGCCTCAGGTCGTCCCGTTCAACACCACGACCGACCCGCTGCTCTATCTGCGCGGCGAGCACATCTACCAGAAGAACCTGGCCACCCAGAACGCGCCCTACAACACGCCGGGCAACAACGCCGCCCCGGCCGCGACGCTGTTCGCCAACATCTCCAACCTGATCACCGGCACGCCGGCGCCCAAGACCCGGGCCGCTCAGTGCGCCTTCTACGGTGACGGGACCCTGCCCTCGAGCTTCAACTCGTTCGTCTATGCGCCGGGGTCGACCGCCGGCAACATCGGCTACTGGAACATCTTCTACGACCAGGCCGGCAACGAGGGCTACGAGTACGCCTCGGACGCCGGCGGCTACACCTCCAACGTCATCAACTGGAACGCCGCCAACGCCGCGGTCTACAACAGCGAGTTCGCGCCCGGCGGCCAGTTCAAGACCGTGCAGGGCGGCTACTCCCAGGTCTTCGTCCAGCTGTTCCAGCAGACCCGCGCGGCGGCGCAGGACGCCGGGGTGGCGTTCTCGCTGCAGGCCAAGACGCGGCTGCATTCGGTCTGGCTGGCGGACGGCGTGATAAACTATCGCCTGGCCAGCGCCGCCGACCCGTTCAAGGGCGGGCCGACCCTGACCACGCCGAACGCCTTCCTGGCCATGCCGCCGGCCTCGCTGGACCTGGTGGCCGAGGCCACGCGCTACGCCGACCTGCCGGCCGGCACGCTGGACATCATGAACCAGCGGCCCGTGCAGCTCTACATGGACGGGGTGATCCGCCAGCCGTCGATGCGGGTGATGCTGTTCTTCGACAGCCCCTGGTGGGAGACCTGCCCCTATCCGCCGGACCTGACCAGCGACGGCCTGCCCAACACCTTCGGCCCGACCATCACCGACCTGCCGCTGCGCCAGGTCTATTATTTCGGCAACAACAGCGACGGCAACCCCAACCCCGTCTACGGCGTGCTCGCCTCGTA
The DNA here is from genome assembly GCF_056397765.1 of Caulobacter sp. 05L422. NCBI lineage: Bacteria > Pseudomonadati > Pseudomonadota > Alphaproteobacteria > Caulobacterales > Caulobacteraceae > Caulobacter > Caulobacter sp. 05L422. The sequence continues at coordinate 21,399 of NZ_JBFTOB010000021.1, forward strand.
CGACGACATGCAATACGTGCAGTTCTGGCAGGAACTGGAGCTGCACGTCGACGAGCGCCGCACCATCCCGCTGGAGGAGGACTACCAGGTCCTCCATGCCCCCGCGACGGCCAACGAGACGATGGTCCGCATGGTGCTGCTGGAGCTGGCCAAGGTGCACTACGGCAGCCCCGACGACGCCTACAAGATCCCGTACCCGGTGTCGGCGGTGTACAACGACTTCTCGTTCAACCCGTTCGGGGCCGGCTACCACGCCTGGGCGGCGCACTACGACATCTGCGACGTGATGCAGAAGATCCGCCAGCCCACCGGCCTGGTGGACGGCGCCCCGGCCGCAAACCTGTTCATCATCGGCGAGGCCTATTCCAACGACCAGGCCTGGGTGGAAGGGGCGTTCTGTACGGCGGAGTCGGTGCTGGTCGACTACTACGGCATGACCACCATCGCCGACACGACCAACTATCCGCTGATCTGCGCCTGCTCCTGACGGCCTAGGGGCGGCGCGGCGCCTGGGAGTGCGGCCGCCAGTCCTTGGGCGCCAGTTCGAAGCCGTCGAAATGGAAGCCCGGGGCCACGGTGCAGCCGACCAGGGTCCAGGCCCCGAGGCTGACGGCGGTCTGCCACCAGCCGGTCGGCACCACCAGCTGCGGCAGGCCGCCTGCCCGCAGGTCGGGGCCCAGGACGTGGACAGTCGCGCCCTGCCCGTCGGGGGGCGACATGGTGATCTTCATCGGGGCGCCGGCGTAGTAGTGCCAGACCTCCACCGCGTCGATCTTGTGCCAGGCCGACACTTCGTCGGCCTGCAGCAGGTAGTAGATCGCGGTCGAGGCCGGGCGGGCCTCTTCGGCCGGGGTGTCCTCGAACGTCCTGCGATACCAGCCGCCCTCGAGGTGCGGCTGCAGATCGAGCAAGCGAATGACCTCGTTGCCGCTTAGCTCGCCCGAGATTTCCGACAACATGCTCACCCCTTGAAGTCGTCCTTGGCGGCGCGAATCTCGCCGAACGCCTCCGCCGGCGCCAGATGGGGCCGCAGCAGGGGCGCGCGCAAGAACGGATTCGTCGCCTTCTCCAGGCCGATGGTGGTCGGCACGGTCGGCTCGCCGCGCTCGCGGGCGGCGAACACCGCCGCCGCGCGATCCTTGAGCACCGGTGCGTCGTCCACGGACAATGCGAAGCGGGCGTTCGAGGCGGTGTATTCGTGGGCGCAATAGACAGTGGTGTCGTCGGGCAGGGCGGTCAGCTTGGACAGCGAGCCCCACATCTGCTCGGCCGTGCCCTCGAACAACCGGCCGCAGCCCAGGGCGAACAGGGTGTCGCCGACGAAGGCGATGTGGTCGCGGGCGTCGTGATAGGCGATGTGCCCCAGGGTGTGGCCGCCGGTGTCGATCACCGCCAGCGGCGTCTCGCCCAGCATCACGGTGTCGCCCTGGCCGACGGGGCGGTCCAGCGGCGCGATGCGGGTCACCTCCTGCGGGCCGACGATGGTCGCGCCGGTCGCCGCCTGGATCGCCGCGTTGCCGCCGGCGTGATCAGGGTGCCAGTGGGTGTTGAGGATCAGGTCCAGCTTCCAGCCCAGCTTGTCCAGCTGGGCCAGGATGGCGTCGGCGTCGGGCGTGTCGATCGTCGCCGTCGTTCCCGTGGCGTCGTCGCGCACGAGAAAGCCGTAATTGTCCGACAGGCAGGGGAACTGGTGGACGGTCAGCGACATGCTCTCGACTCCGGACTGGGGCGTGACGCGAAGGGTCGGCCCGCCTACATAGATGAAGCCATCGATCGGGAGACTCAATGCGCCGCGACGTGCTCGATCTCAGAGCCTTCTACGCCAGCCCGCTCGGACGCGCGGCCCGCGAGATGCTGGGCCGCAAGGTCGAGGAGGCCTGGGGCGACGCGCGGGGACTGGACGTGTTGGGCCTGGGCTACGCCACGCCCTTCCTCGACAAGGCCCGCACCCAGGCCCGCCGGGTTGTGGCGGCCATGCCGGCCACCCAGGGCGTCGAGGTCTGGCCGAACGGCGGGGCCAACGCCGCCACCCTGGTCGAAGAGACCGCCCTGCCGTTCGCCAACGCCATGTTCGACCGCATCCTGGCCGTCCACGCCCTGGAGGAGGCCGACGACCCTGCCGCCGTCCTGCGCGAGATCTGGCGGGTCATGGCGCCGTCGGGCCGGCTGATCGTCGCCGTGGCCTCGCGCGACGGCCTGTGGGCCGGGGCCGAGAGCACGCCCTTCGGCCATGGCCGGCCGTTCAGCCGTCACCAGCTGGAGGCCCTACTGCGCGAGGCCGACCTGGAGCCCGCCGGCTGGACCCGGGCCCTCTACGCCCCGCCCATGCCGGTGGCGGCGCGCTGGGCCGAGGGGTTCGAGCAGGTCGGCGCCCGCCTGTGGCCGCGCTTCGCCGGCCTGATCCTGATGGAGGCGGTCAAGCAGACCTTCGCCGTCAAGCCGCGCGGCAGCCGTGCGCGGGTGCGGGTGTTCGCGCCGGGCGTGTTGCAGCCCTCGCCGGGCGGTCCGGCGCCTGTTCGAAAGGCGCCGCGTAATCTAAATGCCGCAAAGCCCTTGGAGCCATCGATTCCCGGGCCTAGCTTCAAGTCGTAGAACAAGCCGTCGTCAGCGGGAGCCGCGCCATGAAGATGATCGTCGCCATTATCAAGCCCAGCCGCCTTGACGCCGTGCTTGAGGCGGTCACCGAGGCGGGCGCCTCGGGCCTGACGGTCACCGAGGTTCGCGGCTACGGCCGGCAGAAGGGCAAGACCGAGGTCTATCGCGGCGCCGAGTACGAGGTGAAGCTGCTGCCGAAGGTCAAGCTGGAGATCGCCGTGGCCAACGATGTGGTCGAGCCGGTGGTCGAGGCCCTGCAGAGCACCGCCAACACCGGCAAGATCGGCGACGGCAAGGTGTTCGTCATGGACCTGGAACAGGCCCTGCGCATCCGCACCGGCGAACGCGACGCCGCGGCGATCGCGGGCTAGCCGCTACCCCTCCAGCTCCCGCAGGTCGCGTCCGCGCGTCTCGGTGCCGAACCACGCCACCAGGACCAGGGCCAGGGCCAGCGGCGCGATGATCATCAGGGCGGCGACCTTCAGCGGCGGCACGGCCGCCAGGATGCCCAGCAGCTGGGCGATCAGTCCGCCCGACTTGCTGCACGCCGCCACCCAGCCGGTGGCCCGGCCGCGAATCCGCAGCGGGAAGCTTTCGGCCGTGTAGGGCAGCAGGATGGCCAGCAGGCCGTTGGTGCCGATGATCATCAGGGCGACCGGCAGCACGGGACTGACGCCGGGGCCGATGGTCAGCACGCCGGCCACGCCCAAAGCGCTAACGGCAATCGTCGCCGCCAGCGACCACTTGGTGCTCCAGCGGCTGTACAGGAACGCGCAGACGAAGACGGTCGGGAAGGCGATCAGGGCCGACTTGGCCAGCAGCTGGCTGGAGACGCCGACGCTGTGGCCCTCGGCCACCAGTTCGGCCGGCAGCCACAGCAGCAGGCCGAAATTGACCAGGCCCCAGGCCACCGCCGCGATGCTCAGCGCCAAGGTCTTGCCGATGAAGCGCCGCTCGACCGGCGGCGGTATCAGGACGTGGTGATGATCCTCGGGCGTGTCGACCTTCTCGCGGACCACCGAGCCGAACCGCTTCATGACCGTGTGCGCGGCGTCGATGCGGCCGATGGTCATCAGGAACTTGGCGGACTCGGGGATCGCGCCGCTGAGGGCGATCAGGATCAGGCCGGTCGGCAGGTTCAGGAACCACATGATCCGCCAGCCGAACTCCGGCTGCAGCCAAGCCGAGCAGCCGGACGAGGCCAGGTAGCCCCCCACGGCCCCCAGGCCGCCGACCAGCACCAGGGCCCAGCCGCGGTGCTTGGACGGCATGGTCTCGGCCAGCAGGGCGTAGACCACCGGCAGCAGGCCCCCGGCGGCCGCGCCCATCATGAAACACATGATCACGTTCCACCAGAAATCGGGCATGGCGCCGCAGATCGAGGTGCCGACGAACATCACCGCCGACAGCAGGATCGAGGCCCGCCGCCCGAAGATGTCGGCCAGGGCGCCCCAGATGATCGAGCCGGTCACCGTGCCGCTCAGGGCGGCGAAGGGCAGCCAGGCGACCATGGACTTGCTGACGCCGTACTCCTTGATCATGCCGGGCACCACGAAGCCCAGGCTGGCCGGTTTCATGATGTCGATGATCAGGGCCACGACCAGCACCAGCATCAGCCACCAATGGGCCATGGACAGCGGGGCATCCTCCGGCGGCGTGACCTCGACGGTGTGCTCCAGGTGATGGTCGACGCCGTGCCGGGGCAGCAGGCCCCAGCCGGCCAGGGCGCAGCCGGGCGGGATGATCAGCATGCCCACCGTCATGCCCAGGTCCATCTTCATCCCGGCCAGCTGGTAGCCGATGTCGGCGCCCATCAGGTACATCGGCACGTGCAGCACGACGCCCGCCGTGACCACCAGGCAACCCAGCCAGAAGGCCCACAGGCGCTTGCGGTCGGCGAGGACGTGATGGGCGGGCGTCTGGGCTGTCATGGGCGTCCAACAAACATGCGCGAGAGTTCTATCCAAGCGGAGCCATAACATGGGTCCGTGCGTTGACGAATTTCCATGGCACAAGGAGCGACATGGCCGACGACGCATCCTCGCTGACCTCCGCTTCGCTTCTCCGCCCGGGCGCCACCTGCTGGCGCGTGGAGCAGGCCGACCGGCTGGCGCTGTTCATCGACAACGACGAGGCGTTCGACGCCCTGAAGTCCATTCTGCTGTCGGCCCGGAAGTCGATCTGGATCCTGGCCTGGGTGTTCGATCCGCTGACCCGGCTGGACCCCGACCGGGTGCGCAAGAGCCGCGACCCGGCCCATGTCGACCGCATCGGCCTGCTGCTGCGTCGCCAGGCGGCGCTGAACCCCGGGCTCGACGTGCGGATCCTGGTCTGGGACATGCCGTTCCCGATCGCCGCCTCGCAGCTGTTCGGCCCGCATCGCGGCCAGGTGTTCTTCACCGGCTCGCGGGTGAAGTACCACCTGGACAACACCCTGCCGGCCAGCGCCTGCCATCACCAGAAGGTGGTCGTGGTCGACGGCTCGGTGGCCCTGGTCAGCGGCGGCGACATCGGCGTCGACCGCTGGGACACCACCCAGCACCTGGACAACGATCCGCGACGTCGCCTGCCGACCGGCCATCACTATCCGGCTCGGCACGAAGTGGCGGCCCTGGTCGACGGCAAGGCCGCCGAGGCCCTCGGCGACCTGTTCATCGCCCGCTGGCAGCGGTCGACCGGCGAGGCGCTTGAGCGCTCGGCGAAGCCCGAGGAGGCGCCCTGGCCGGACTATCTGATCCCCGACCTGCGCAACGCGCCCGTCGCGATCTGCCGCACCCAGCCGGCCTGGAAGGACGACCCCGAGATCAACGAGACGATGCTGATGCACCTGGCCAGCATCAAGGCGGCCAAGCGGCTGGTCTATCTGGAGAACCAGTACCTGACCTCGCCGATCATCGTCGAAGCCCTGGCCGACCGCCTGGCCGAGCCGGACGGTCCCGAGGTGGTCACCGTCGGCCCCGCCCACAGCCCCAGCTATTTCGACCAGATGACCATGGACAGCGCCCGCACCTCGGCGATCAACCGCCTGCGCGAGACCGACGTCCACGGCCGCTTCTCGGCCTTCAGCGCCCGCACGCCCAAGGGCGCGGCGATCATCGTCCACTCCAAGGTGGCGATCATGGACGACCGCATGCTGCGGCTGGGGTCGGCGAACCTGAACAACCGCTCGATCGGCCTGGACACCGAGTGCGACATCGCCTTCGAGGGCGTGGACGAGACCAGCCGGTCGGCGATCCGCGCCTTCCTGGGCCGGCTGATCGGCCACTTCCTCGATCACGAGACCGAGCACGTGCTCGAGACCTACGACCGCCTGGGCGGGCTGGCGGCGACGATCAACGAACTGGATCGCAGGGGCGGCCTGCCGCGCCGCCTGGCGCCGGTGCCGATCAAGTCGCTGACGGGCGTCCAGCAGTTCATCGCCGACTGGAGCCTGGGCGACGCCATCTCGCCGATCGACGCCTGGCGGCCCTGGGGCCGCCGCAAGCGCCTCAAGCGCGAGCTGCACCGTCTGATGGACGATCACCAGTCGCCGATCCTGCCGGATCACCTGCAGGACTGATCTCCAGGTCGATCACCAGCGGCAGGTGGTCGGAGGCGGTCCGCGCCAGGGCGCCGTAGGGCGAGCGCACCCCGACCGTTTCGACGCCCTTGGTCAGGAAGACGTGGTCGATGCGCATGAACGGGAAGTTCGACGGGAAGGTCGCGGTCGGAGCCTGGCGCCACGTGGCGGTGGGGGCCTGGGCGTCGCGCAGGGCGGCCTTCAGCAGGCGATAGGTGGCCGAATAGGGCGTGGCGTTGAAGTCGCCCAGCAGGATGCCCGGAGCCTTCCAGGCGTCGTGGGTGATCCAGCCCTCGCCCAGCAGGGCGGCGGCCTGCCGCTTCTGTTCCTGGGGCACGAGACCCAGGTGGGTGTTGATGATCTGCACCGGCGTGCCGCCGACGTCGACGGTGATCCAGATCGCGCCCCGCGGCTCCAGGCCGGGGATCAGCGGATACAGCGGCAGGCCGCCGGCCTTGACCTTCTTCTCCGGCAGGGCGGTCAGGATGGCGTCGCCGTAGAGCTCTTCCTCCACGGCCATGGCCGGATGGAAATGCGAGCGCATCTTCAGCAGTTCGGCGAGGCGATGGGCCTGGTCCACGCCCTTGGTGCGGGCCCGGCGGACGTCCAGTTCCTGAAGCGCCACCACGTCGGCGTTTTCCGCAGCGATGACCTCGGCCACACGCTCGACGTCGAGCTTGCGATCCGTGCCCACGCAACGGTGGACATTGTAGGTCATGAGACGAAGCTTCATCCGTCGAAGAGATCGCCTGAAGGGGCTGGAGGTTCCGCCTCCGACGCGGCGCCGGCGGGCGCGGGATTGCGGCTGAGCATGAACAGGCAGGTTTCCGCCCGCCAGTTCTCGAGGGTCCTGGTCGGGTCGATCTGCCGGGCCGGGCCGTTGCCCGCGAAGGCGGCGCAGGCGTCGATGCGGACGTCGAGGTCCTCGGTCAGGGCCAAGAAGTCGGCCAGGGTGCACAGATGGATGTTGGGCGTCGCCCACCACGGCAGGGGCAGGGCCTCGGTCTCGGGCATCCGTCCGCGATGCAGCAGCGACCAGCGCACCCGCCAGTGGCCGAAGTTGGGGAACGACACCACGGCGCGGTCGGCGATCCGCAGCAGCTCGTCCAGCACATGGCGCGGCCGGCGGGTGGCCTGCAGGGTCTGGGACAGCACCGCGTAGTCGAAGGTGCGGTCGGGGAAGTGGTCCAGGTCCTGGTCGGCGTCGCCCTGCACCACCGACAGGCCGCGCGACATGCAGGCGGCCACGCCGGCGGCGCTGATCTCCAGCCCGCGGCCGTCGACCTGCTTTTCCTGGGTCAGCAGGTCCAGCAGGACGCCTTCGCCGCAGCCGACGTCCAGCACGCGGGAGCCTGGGCGGACGAGGCGCAGGATCTCCTTGAAGTCTTCGCGGATCATTTGGAGAGCCCCCGCTCCCGTTCCACCGAGCTCAGGAAACCCTGCAGCGCCGCGTCCATCACCGGCTCGTCCAGCAGGAAGGCGTCGTGGCCCTTGTCGCTCTCGATCTCGACGAAGGCGGCGCGGCAGCCGGCGGCGGTCAGGGCGCGGACGATGTGGCGGTTCTCGGCGGTCGGGTACAGCCAGTCGCTGGTGAACGACAGCACGCAGAAGCGCACGTTGCGCGCCCCGGCGAAGGCCTGGGCCAGCACCCCGCCATGGCTGGCGGCCAGGTCGAAATAGTCCATCGCCCGGGTGATGTAGAGGTACGAGTTGGCGTCGAAGCGGTCGACGAAGCTGGCCCCCTGGTGGCGCAGATAGCTTTCCACCTGGAAGTCGGCGTCGAAGCCCCACGACAGGCCGTCGCGCTGCAGCTCGCGGCCGAACTTCCGCTGCAGGGCCGGCTCGGACAGATAGGTGATGTGGGCGGCCATCCGCGCGACGGCCAGGCCCTTTTCCGGACGCGACTTGCCCTGGGCGTAGGCCCCGGCCTTCCAGTCGGGGTCGGCCATGATCGCCTGGCGGCCCACCTCGTGGAAGGCGATGTTCTGGGCCGAATGGCGCGAGGCCGAGGCGACGATCACCGCGCTGAACATCTTGTCCGGATAGTCGGCCGCCCACTGCTGGACCTGCATGCCGCCCATCGAGCCGCCGATCACGGCCAGCAGGCTCTCCACGCCCAGCGCCTCGACCAGCATGGCCTGGGCCCGCACCATGTCGGCGATGGTGATCACCGGGAAGCTCAGGCCGTAGGGCTTGCCGGTGGCCGGATTGATCGAGGCGGGGCCGGTCGAGCCCGAGCAGCCGCCGATCACGTTGGAGCAGATGATGAAATGCCGGGCCGGATCGACCGGCTGGCCAGGGCCGACCAGGCGCGTCCACCAGCCGGCCTTGCCGCTGACGGGGTGGGTTCCGGCCACGTGCTGGTCCAGGCTCAGGGCGTGGCAGATCAGGACCGCGTTGGTCCCGTCCTCGTTCAGCGTGCCCCAGGTGCGGTACGCGATCTCCAGATTTTCCAGGGTCGCGCCGGAGTCGAGCCGCAAAGGTTGCTGGGCCGGGAACCGCCAGGTTCCGCCCTCCGAAAGCACAGCCCCGGCGAAATCGAGATTTGCCATGCCCGCCTTGGACCGCTTGGCGACTTCTGTGTCAACCGCGCGCTTCCGGAGCGCTCCGGTGAAGGCTATGGAGGATCATGGACCGACTGATCCTCATGCGCCACGGCAAGGCCGAGCAGCACGCCGCTTCGGGCGGCGATTTCGAGCGCGCCCTGGCGCCGCGAGGCCAGAACGACGCCGCCTTGATGGGCAAGGTGCTGGCCAAGGCCGACCTGTCGCCGGATCTGGCCCTGGTCTCCTCGGCCCGCCGCACCCGCGAGACCTGGGAGGCGGCGGCCCCGGCCTTCCCCAAGACGCGCGTCGAAACGCGCCGCGACCTCTATCACGCCGAGGCCCAGGACCTGCTGGCGGCGATTCGCGAGGACGCGCCCGACAGCGGAACCGTCATGGTCGTGGGCCACAATCCCGGACTCCACGAGCTGGCCCTGCGCCTGGCCATGGGCGGTCCGGCCGATCCCGCCAAGCTGGCTCAGCTGCGCGGCAAGTTCCCCACCGCGACGGTCGCGGTGTTTTCGATCGACGCCGATGGAGCCCCGACCTTGAGCCACCTGTTCTATGCATCGGAAAACGGCGGACACGGCGGCGAATGAGCAAGATCTACAAGATCCTTTCCAAGGCCGAGTGGGGCGCCGCCCGCGCCGCCGGAGCCTTCGCCGGCTCGGCGGTCGACCTGGCCGACGGCTTCATCCACTTCTCCGGCCATGACACCGCCCAGCGGACGGCCCAGCTGTACTTCAAGGGCCAGGTCGGCCTGATGCTGCTGACCGTCGAGGCCGATGACCTGGGCGAGGCCCTGAAATGGGAGGCTTCGCGCGACGGGGCCCTGTTCCCGCACCTGTTCCGCGACCTGAAGGTCGACGAGGTGATCGCCGAGCGGGCGCTCGAGCTCGACGCCGACGGCGTGCCGATGCTGGGCGAGCTGCCGGCATGAGCCTTCACGACATCGCCGCCCGCGCCTTGCACGCGCTGGATCCCGAGGACGCCCACGGCTGGGCGATCAAGGGCCTGAAGATGGGCCTGGGGCCGCGCCAGACCGACGTCGACGACCCGATCCTGGCCTGTACGATCGCCCACCTGCCGCTGTCCAACTGCGTGGGCCTGGCCGCCGGCTTCGACAAGAACGCCGAGGTTCCCGCCGCCATGTCCCAGGCCGGTTTCGGCTTCGTGGAGTGCGGCACCGTCACGCCCCTGGCCCAGGACGGCAACCCGCGCCCGCGCCTGTTCCGGCTGACCGAAGACCAGGCGGTGATCAACCGCATGGGCTTCAACAACGAGGGGCTGGAGCCGTTCGCCGCCCGCCTGTCGGCCCTGAAAACCCGCCGGGCCAGCGGCGGCCGCGCGCCGATCGTCGGGGCCAATATCGGGGCCAACAAGGACGCGACCGACCGCATCGCCGACTATGTCACCGGCCTGACGCGGCTGTGGGGCCTGTCGGACTATTTCACCGTCAACATCTCCTCGCCCAACACGCCGGGCCTGCGCGCCCTGCAGACCAAGGCCGCGCTGGAGGAGTTGTTGGGCAAGATCGCCGAGGCGCGGGGCCTGCTGAAGGCGGCCGGCACGGTCGACTATCCTATCTTCCTGAAGGTCGCGCCCGACCTGGAGGACGGCGAGGTCGAGGCCATCGTCGAGACGGTCGCGGCCAACGGCCTGAACGGCATCATCGTCAGCAACACCACCATCGCCCGCCCGGCCGACCTGGCCTCGCCCCAGAAGGGCGAGAGCGGCGGCCTTTCCGGCAAGCCGCTGCTGACCGCCTCCACGGCCATGCTGGCCCGCTTCCATGCGGCCAACCACAGTCACCTGGCGCTGATCGGCGCGGGCGGGATCGCCACGGGCGCCGACGCCCTGGCCAAGATCCGCGCCGGGGCCTGCGCGGTGCAGCTATATTCGGCCCTGGTCTATGGCGGGCCGGGCCTGGTCCAGCGGATCAAGACCGACCTGGCCGCCCGGCTGCGCGCCGAGGGCTTCGCCTCGGTCACCGACGCGGTCGGCGCTGGATGACGCCCGACACCACCCTGGCCTGGCTGCGGCGGTTCGGACCGCTGGCCGCCTTGCTGATCCTGCTGGTCGTGGCCCTGACCACGGGCCTGGCGGGGCGGCTCAACCTGGAAACCCTCCAGGCCCAGGGCCAGGCCCTGCAGACCTACGCCGCGGCCAATCCGCTGAAGACGGCGGTGATCTATATCCTGATCTACGTGGCCACGGTGTCGATCTCGCTGCCGGGCGCCCTGATCCTGTCCCTGACCGGCGGTTTCCTGTTCGGACCGATCGGCGGCGGGGCGGCGGCGGTGACCGGGGCGACCGGCGGCTCGACCGTGGTCTATCTGGTCTGCCGGACGGCCTTCGGCGACTTCCTGCGCAGGAAGCCCGGCGCCTTGCTGGCGCGGGTCGAGGAGGGGTTCAAGGCCGACGCCTTCTCCTACCTGCTGACGCTGCGCCTGATCCCGGCCTTCCCGCTGCTGCTGGTCAATGTCGCCTCGGGCCTGATGAACATCCCGGTGCGCACCTATCTACTGGCCTCGTTCCTGGGGATGGTGCCCAGCTCGTTCGTCTACGCCGGCATCGGCGCTGGCCTGGGCCACATCTTCGCCAGCGGCGAGCCGGTGACGATGCACACCCTGTTCTCGCCGCGCATCTATCTGCCGATCGCGGCGATGGGCGGGCTGGCCCTGTTGCCGCCCCTGTGGCGCTATTGGCGACGCCGACGCGTTGCCGAAGCCCCAGACCTGAAGTAACCCAGACAGATGACCGAGCCGGTCACGCCGTCCGTTCCGGAAAATGCCAAGCCAGGGCGTCGCTTCCCGTGGCCTGGAGGCCTGTCGGCGCGTCTGCTGCTGCTGACCGCCCTGTTCGTGGCCATCGCCGGCGCCCTGATCCTGCCCCCCGCCCTGGCCGACTTCGAGAAGCAGTGGCTGCTGGACCGCGTGCGGGCCGCCGAACTGGCCTCGACCATCGCCGACGCCGACCCCGAGCGACGGGTGACCGACAAGGTCTCCCAGCAGCTTCTGGACCAGGCCGGGGTGGTGATCGTGGCCCTGGAGGTTGACGGCGCCCGTCGCCTCGTCCTGCCCGCCGAGCCGCGCGGCCTGCGGATCAAGACGCCCTATCTGGTCGACCTGCGCCGGCAGAACTCCGGCTCCTGGCTGGCCGCCCCGTTCTTCACCCTGAAGAGCGCGCCCGGCAGCATGGTGCGGGTGATGGCCGAGCCGCGCTTCCGCCAGGAGGCCGAGTTCGTCGAGATCGTCCTGCCCGACGCCCCCCTGAAGGCGCAGCTGGTCGCCACCCTGGGGCGGCTGGCCGGGGTGACGCTGTTCGTCGCCGGCCTGGCCGGAGGGCTGATCTATCTGTCGCTGAACTTCCTGCTGGTGCGCCCCATGCAGCGCATCACCCAGGCCATGGAGCGGTTCCGCGCCGATCCCGAGGATCCGGCCGCCCGGGTCGTGGTCTCGCGGCGCCGCGACGAGATCGGTCGGGCGGAGCGCGAGCTCGACATGATGCAGTCCGACCTGATCACCGCCCTGCAGGCCAAGGCTCGCCTGGCCGCCCTGGGCGAGGCGGTGGCCAAGATCAATCACGACCTGCGCAACATGCTGACCAGCGCCCAGATGGCGTCCGACCGCCTGGCCGCCCTGGGCGATCCCAAGGTGGCCCAGGCCCTGCCGCGCCTCGAACGGGCCCTGGACCGCGCCATCACCCTGGCCAGCGACGTCATGGCCTATGGCAAGTCCAAGGAGCCGGCCCCGGCCCTGCGCACCACGCCGCTACGCGCCGCTCTGGACATGGCCGCCGAGGACTCCGGCCTGCAGCCCTCCGGCGTGGCCCTGGAGACCGTGATCGACAACCGCGAGCAGGTGGTGGCCGATCCGGACCAACTGCACCGCATCCTGACGAACCTGCTGCGCAACGCTCGCGAGGCGATCGAGGGCGCGCCCGACCGGGGCGGCAAGGGCCGCGTGTTCGTCGAACTGCGCCGGGTCGAGGGCATGAGCGTCCTGCGGCTGTCCGACGATGGTCCGGGCGTGCCGGAGAAGGCGCGCAACAACCTCTTCCAGCCGTTCGTGGGTTCGGTGCGGCGCGGAGGCACGGGCCTGGGCCTGGCCATCGCCCGCGAGCTGGCCCAGGGCCACGGCGGCGACCTGGCCCTGGTCGAGACCGGTCCGGGCGGCTCGGTCTTCGACCTGACCCTGACGGGAACCCCCGAACCGCTGCCGGAAGCTCCGCCCGAACCGGCGAAGCCCAAGGCCAGGTCGAAGCCCTAGTTTCTGCTTTCCCTCCCCACGAGGGGGAGGGAAGGGCGTCTCTACAGCCCCTTCGCAACCCCCTCGCGCCGGGGATCTGCCCCGCCTTCAAGCACGCCGCCCGGCCGCACGATCACGCCGTGCAGGCCCGAGGTCTCGTTCTGGCCGGTGCGGATCGCCACGCCGCGCGCCTGCAGCGCCGCGGTCATCTCCGGTCCGAACTTCTCGACGTCGGCCGAGAAGCTGTCGCCGCGCGCCACCAGGTTGGGCAGGTTGATCGCCTGCTGCATGGTCAGGCCCCAGTCGAACACCCCGACCATGGCTTTCAGATTGTAGGACAGGATCGCCGAGCCGCCGGGCGAGCCCACGGCGGCCAGGAACTTGCCGTCCTTGTCCAGCACGACGATCGGCACCATCGACGAGCGCGGCCGCTTGCCGCCGGCCACAGCGTTGGCGCCGGGGACGCCGTCCGGGTCGTTGGGCGCGAAGTTGAAGTCGGTCAGTTGGTTGTTGAGGAAGAAGCCGCCGACCATCCGGCCCGAGCCGAACACGCTCTCGACCGTGGTGGTCATCGACACCACGTTGCCCATCGGATCGACGATGACCATGTGGGTCGTGCCCGCCGGCTCCTGGGTCTTGTCGGGGCCGACGACCGGCGCGCCCTTGGGCTGGCCGAAGCTCGGCGCCGGTCCGGCGGTCTCGCCGATCAGCTTGGCGCGCTCGGCGACATAGGCCGGATCCAGCAGGCCCTCGACGGGCACCTTCACGAACGAGGGATCGCCGACATAGCGGTCGCGGTCGGCGTACATCACGCGCTCGGCCTCGGCGAGCAGGGTCCAGGCCACCGGGTCGGTCGGCCCGCGCTTGGCGATGTCGGTGTGCTCCAGCATCATCAGCGCCTGGATCACCGACACGCCGCTCGACTGCGGATTGGGCACGCAGACGGTGTAGACCTTCCACGGACGGCACAGGGCGTCGGCCGAGCGCGGCTCGTAGGCCTTCAGGTCGGCCAGGGTCATGCTGGAGGGCAGGTCGCCCTGGTGCAGCCGGTCGACGATCTTCTGGGCCAGGGGGCCCTCGTAGAGGGCGCTGGAGCCCTTGGCGGCCAGGTCGCGCAGGGTGGCGGCGTAGGCGGGGTTCTTCAGGGTGTCGCCGGCCTGGTAGCGCTGGCCGTTCGGCTTGGTGAAATAGGCGATCACGTCCGGCGCGGTGTTCTGCGGGATGCGCGGGCTGTTGATCATGCCGGCCAGGCGCGGACTGACGGTGAAGCCGTTGTCGGCCAGGCCCTCGGCGTCCTTGAACAGCGTGTTCCAGGCGGCCTTGCCGTGCTCCTTCTGGGCCTGGGCCAGCATGCCCACGGCTCCCGGCACGCCGGTCGAGCGGCCCGACAGCACGGCGATCACGAAGTTCAGCGGCTTGCCGTCGGGACCCAGGAACAGCTGCGGGGTCGCCCCCTGCGGCGCCTTCTCGCGACCGTCATAGGCGGTCACCTTGCCGGTCTTGGCGTCGTAGAAGACCATGAACGCGCCGCCGCCCAGGCCCGAGCTCTGCGGCTCGACCAGGCTCAGCACGGACTGCACCGCCACCGCCGCGTCCACCGCCGTGCCGCCGTCGCGCAGCACCCGCAGGCCCGCCTCGACCGCCAGGGGATTGGCCGCCGCCACCATGCCGCTAGGCTTGTAGGCCGGCGCCGAGGCGGGGGCTGGAGCCGCCGCGGGCGGCCGGGCCTCGGCCGAGAGCGGCGCGCAGCCGGCGAGCAGGGCGAGGAGCAGCGGGGTAATCAGGCGCATGGCGAACTTTCGTCGAAGGACTCTGGTCACATGAGCCCTGGTCACGGAAACGGGGAGCGCGCCGTGGCGATCCCCACGCGGCCAAGGTCGTTCCTTCAAGAAGGGAGCGGAGCCTTGCGGGTCAAGGCCTGGAAGCCCTTCTCCACAAACTTCGCGCGTTCTGCATCAAAAGGCGCTTGCGTCCCCGGATGGTCCGGGCTATCTCCCCCGCCTCGCCGAAAGGCAGTGCGCGCCCGTAGCTCAGCTGGATAGAGCATCAGACTACGAATCTGAGGGTCGGACGTTCGAATCGTTCCGGGCGCGCCATTTCGGTCTAGAGCCGAGAACCTCCAGAATTGCAGACCGGTCGCCGCCTGCAGCGGCCGATGTCCGAAGCGGTTCGGTCCCTTTTCCCACGATCTTGATCTCGGCGGCGGACAGCGTGTCCACGCGGTGACTTTCGGCGTCGGTCGCGTTGATCTGGGTGGTCTAGATTGTCCCGATCGCCGGACGGTGGGCAAATCCTAGGTTGTACAGGCGCCCGCCTTTGTTCGTCCTGGACTTCAACAGATCGGCTCGCCCCAAAGGGGAATGTCTTCCTGTTTTGCAAAGGCGGAGATCAGCTTTTCGCCGTCGGTTCGCGCCACGGATCTAAATCTCGGAATATTGAAAGATCGGGCGGCGCGCTGCTGGCGTCGAAGCTTGACTTGTGCGACGCACAATATCGGGAAGCTCGGGGGATAGACGACTATGCGAATGGACTGGGGGGGCGCCTTACTGCCGGAGCTAACGCCGGCGGAGCCTGGCGACCGGAAGCAGAAGGTGAAGTATCGCCCCGACATCGACGGCCTTCGAGCACTGGCCGTGGTCCCGGTCGTTCTGTTCCACGCAGGCATGTCGGGGATTTCCGGCGGCTTCGTGGGCGTGGATGTGTTCTTCGTCATTTCCGGCTTCCTGATCTCGCAGATCATCGCCACGGAGATCGGGGAGAACCGCTTCAGCCTCGCGCGGTTCTACGAGCGCCGTGTCCGGCGCATCCTGCCGGCGTTCCTCTTCGTCGCCGCGATCACCTGCCTGGCCTCTTTCGCCCTGTTGCTGCCGGAGGATCTGGCGCGATTTGGCGATAGTCTCGTGGCGGCCGCGCTCTCGGGCTCGAACGTCCTGTTCTGGCTCGAAAGCGGCGACTATTTCGCGAACAAGTCGGACCTGAAGCCCCTTCTCCACACCTGGTCCCTGGGTGTGGAAGAGCAGTTCTATGTCGTCTTTCCCCTGCTTCTGCTCGCCGTCAGCCGCCTTCGCGGCTGGCGATTCCTCAAGCCCGTCGTCGTCGTCGGACTTGTCCTGTCGCTGGCCCTGTCGATCTACGCGACCGACCACTACAGCATCGCGGCCTTCTACCTCCTGCCCGCGCGGGCCTGGGAGCTGCTGGCCGGGACGCTGCTGGCCATCGGCGTCGTGCCGCCGCTGACACGCCGCCTGTACGCCGAGATCGTCTCGGCGCTGGGCCTGGCCGCCATCGTCGCGAGCGTCCTGCTGTTCAACGACACCACGCCCTTTCCGGGCTGGGCGGCGATCGCGCCGGTGGCCGGGGCCGCGATGATCATCCATGCGGGAAGCGCGTCGACACAGACGCTGGTGGGTCGCCTTCTGGCCACCGCGCCCCTGCGGTGGATCGGCCTAATCAGCTTCTCGCTCTACCTGTGGCACTGGCCGCTGATCGTCTTCACGAAGTACTATTTCATCGAACCGAACCCCGGCCTGATGGCCGCGGTCGTCGTGCTGTCGTTTGCCCTGGCCTATCTCACCTGGCGTTTTGTCGAGCAGCCGCTGCGCCACGCCAAGCCGGGCGGCTCTCCTCGTGGAGCCCTGGTCGTCGGCGCGGCCGCCCTTGCCGTCGCGGCGTGCACGGGCGCCGTCCTGGCTAAGACCGGCGGCTTCGCCGGACGCATTTCGCCGGAGATCGTCCGGTTTTCGGAAAAGGCCACGCACCAGGGCCCGCGCCGTGACTGCGGGTTCGCTTTCGACAAGAAGCGAACGGTCGACACGCTCTGCGTCCTCGGCGCGCCCGGCGTCGCGCCGACCTTCCTGGTGGTCGGCGACAGCCATGCCGACGCGATGGCGGCCGCCGCGTTCGAGGCGGGCGCCGGTGTCGGCCAATCCGGCTATCAGATCTCGGCGACCGGCTATCGGCCGGTCCTGGGCTATCGCAAACGCGGCGAGCCGGAGAAGTACGCCTACCTCAATCCACTGGTCGTGAAGCTGCTCGACACCCATCCGGAGGTCCGCGAGGTCATCGTGGTCGTCTACTGGAAGGCGGCGACGGTGACGGACGACTATATCGACGCCCAAGGCCGTCGCATCGCGGGCGATGTCGCGATGTCGCGCGGCCTGAACGCGCTGATCGATCGATATCCCGACCGGCGCTTCCTGGTGACCACGTCCACGGCCGACTCGTTCAGCTTCGGAGGTCACCCGGCCGCGCGCGCCCGGATGTTCCACCAGCCCTTCGACCCGCGGATCCCCCGCGAGACGTTCGACGCCTCCCGCGCGGCCTACGGCGACGTCCTGACCCAACTCGCGGCCAAGCCCAATGTGACGATGATGGATCTGGCGGCCCGCACCTGCGACGCGGCCTACTGCCATGGACAGCTTGACGGTCAGCTTCTGTACACCGACGACAACCACCTGTCGTTCGCGGCGAGCCGACTGTTCGTCGGGGAGCTTTCGGCGTTCCTGAAGAACAGGCCGGCCGACGGGCGGCGATAGTCGTCATCCACGTGCCGGGCCCGCGCCTCCGCGCCGGCCCGGCACGCTTGGGACAGGCCTGCGCCATGTCCTGGCTGTTGCCGATCCGGCCGTGAGCCGCCAAATGGTGGTGCAGGACAAATCCCGGACGAGCCGCCATGACCACACCGATCGACGACCGTCTCGCCGCCGCCGCCTTCCACAGGCTGGTCGAGCATCTGCGCCTGCGGACCGACGTCCAGAACGTCGACCTGATGGGCATGGCGGGGTTTTGCCGCAACTGCCTGGGGGACTGGGTGAGCGAGGCCTCGGAGGGCGCGCTGAGCCGGGACCAGGCCCGCGAGGCTATCTACGGCATGCCGCAGTCCGACTGGCAGTCGCGCCACCAGGGACCGGCGACTCCCGAGCAGTTGGCCCGCATGGAGGCCAGCGTGGCGCTCAACGAACGCCTGCGCGCCGAGCGGGAGGCCAAGCTGGACGAGGCGCTGGAGGACAGCTTTCCGGCCAGCGATCCGCCGGCCATGACCGAGCCGGGACGCTAGGACGGGCGGCTAGAAGGCGGCCTGCAGGAAGATGGCGGGGCCCTTGAACTTGTAGGCCACCTCGCCGTTCCAGCGGTCCTTCTCGATGTCCAGGTCGTAGTCGACATAACGGTACATCACGCCGACCCCGACGTTCTTGAACAGGCGATACGACGCCCGCGCCTCGGCGTTGATCAGGCGGCCGTCGTAGTCCGACACCTTCAGCGACAGGTAATCGACCCGTCCGCCCAGCGACAGCCTGGGGGTCACTTGGTAAGCGCCGAACAGACCCACCGTCGGCAGGGGCGCGAGGGCGTCGCGCTTGCGGTTCTGGGTCTGGACCGCGGCGGAGCCGATGTGACCCTGACCTTCGAGGGCGACCGAGAACTGGGTGGCGTGCAGGCCGAGCGCCACGCCCAGATCGGCCTTGTCGTTGCGGATGAAGGAATAGCCGACCGCCAGGCGATAGACGTCTGTGTCGAACTCGCTGGAGATGGTCGCCCCGGCCGGGAAGGTGACGTCGTCGAAGACGATGTCCCGGTTGGCGCTGGCCGAGGCGCTGCGGTTGAGGGCGTAGTACTCGCCGATGATCGACCAGTGGTCGCCGAACCGTGCGCCGGCGAAGAAGGCCGGAAGGGACTTGCGATCCTTCAGCTTGAGATCGGATTCAAGGTCGATCTCGGTGCCGATCACGCCGCCGTT
Source organism: Caulobacter sp. 05L422 (assembly GCF_056397765.1). Lineage (NCBI taxonomy): Bacteria > Pseudomonadati > Pseudomonadota > Alphaproteobacteria > Caulobacterales > Caulobacteraceae > Caulobacter > Caulobacter sp. 05L422. Next base: position 40,083 of record NZ_JBFTOB010000021.1, read on the forward strand.
GCCCTCGACCCTGACCGTGGTGTCGATGTCCGGCCAGAAGGCCTGGGCCTCCAGCCAGTAGCGGTCCTCGATGTTCTGGGCCTGAGCGGATGAGGCGAAGGCGACGAAGGCTGCTCCGACCGCCGCCCCCGACGTCAGGAAGCAGCACTTCGTGGACGATCGGGCCATGGGGTCTCTCCGCGTGTACCCGTCAAGCTGCTCGTGGAAGCGCCGCGAACCAATCGGGAGAATTCTCAATTCGCCCGTGGATTTTACATTAGTGCGGATCAGGTTTGTCTGGAGACGATGGGCTCAGACGGTCAGCTTCCTGGCCTTCACCTTGACCCGGATCACCCGGTGATTGGACGACATGTAGAGGTGGCCGTCGGCCGCCAGCTCGCAGTTGGAGATCACGTCGTCGGCCCGGACGATCCCGATGCGCTTGCCGGCCGGGGTGAAGATCGAGATCCCGTCCTTGCCGGAGGCCCACAGGTTGCCGCCGCGATCGACCTTCAGGCCGTCGCCGCCGTCGATGCCTGTCGCGGCGCGGTCGACGAACTGCCGGCGGGCGGTCGGGGCGCCCTTGGCGTCCAGGTCCCAGGCCACCCAGCCCGACTTGCGGTCGGTGGCGTAGAGGGTCTTGCCGTCGGGCGACAGGCCGATGCCGTTCGGTTCGATCGTCCTGTCGATCAGGGTCACGACATTGTCGGTCCCCAGGCGGTAGACGCCCGAATAGTCGGTCTGGCGATAGGGCGAGCTCCAGTCGCCCTTCAGGCCCCAGGGCGGATCGGTGAAATAGATCGCGCCGTCGCGGGCCAGCACCAGGTCGTTGGGGCTGTTGAGACGCTTGCCCTCGAAGCTGGACGCCAGCACCGTCTTCTTCTGGGTCTTCAGGTCGATCCGCGAGACGCAGCGGTTGCCGCTGTCGCCGATCACCAGGCCGCCGCGGGCCAGGATCAGGCCGTTCGAGCCGGCCTCGCGCAGGCTGCCCGTCTCCGGACCCGCATAGCCCGAAGGCGTCAGCCAGACCGATCCGCCGGCGGCCGGCGACCAGCGCATGATCTTGTTGGCCGGCACGTCGGAGACCAGCAGGAAGCCGTCCTTGCCGCCCACCCAGACCGGGCCCTCGCTCCAGGTGAAGCCGTCCAGCACCTGCTCTACCGGCGCGTCGACGTCGATCAGGGCGTCCAGGGCCGGGTCGAGGCGTTCGACCTTGCCGACCACGGGGTAGGACTGCATCGCGGCCCTGGCCAGAGACGGAGCGGCGGCGAGGGCGAAGATCGAGGCGGCCGCGCCGCGACGGGTCATCTGGAAGGCGTTGTTCACGGGCGGAGCTCCTGACGTCCGAATCTTCGGCCCCGTTGTTGTGCCCCGCGTTCCGCCGAAGCGCTACTGGTCATGACAGCCTTGTCATGGCTCGCGCCGCCACCCCTGGCCGGCGTGCTCGTCCAACCCCGGCGCCTTGGGCTCCACGCGTCCCGGCTCCTCGCGGAACATCAGCGGCGTGCCGACCACGGCGGCGCCCTCCGCGTCGCGGGAGATCATCCCGCGCGCCGCCACGGCCGGATCGTCGAAGGCGGCCTTCAGGCTGCGCACCGGGGCGAAACATATGTCGCGGCCTCCGAACCAGGTTTCCCATTCCGTCTGGGTCCGTGTGCGGAAGGTCTCGCGGAAGAAGGCCCGCAGCGGCTCCTGGCCCGGGCCCGGCGGCAGCTTGGCGTAGTCCAGCAGGTCCGGGCGTCCCAGGGCCTCGAGCAGGTTGGCGGCGAACTTCACCTCCGATCCGCCCAGCACGATCCAGCGGCCGTCGGCGCATTCGTAGAGGTTGAACATCGCCGCCCCGCCCCAGGAGCGCTCGGCCTTGGGGACGTTGGCGCGGCTCTCGGCGAACACCGGGCCGGTGGCGTTGGGCGTCCAGGCCATCAGGCTGTCGAGCATGGCGACGTCGAGATGGTCGCCCTGGCCGGTCCGGGTCCGACGATAGAGCGCCATCAGCACGCCCGACAGGGCGGTCAGGCAGGCCAGGGCGTCGGCGGCCATCAGGCCGGGCATGGCCGGCTTGCCGTCCTGGCCCTCGTTCAGCGCCACCAATCCGGCCAGGGCCTCGACGGCCAGGTCGTGGGCCGGGCGGTCGCGATAGGGACCGGTCTGGCCGAAGGCGCTGATCGAGCAGTAGACGATGCCCGGGTTGACCGCCTTCACGGCCTCGTAGCCGACGCCCAGCCGGTCGACCACGCCCGGCCGGAAGGCTTCGACCAGGACGTCGGCCTCGCTGGCCAGGGCCCAGAACGCCGCCTGACCCTCGGCGGATTTCAGGTCCAGCTGCACCGAGCGCTTGCCGCGATGGGTGTTGCGGAACCAGACCGTCTGGCCGTTCGTGGAGGGGCCGATATGGCGGCTGGGCTCGCCTTCGCCGACCGGCTCGACCTTGATCACGTCGGCCCCGTGGTCGGCCATCATCAGGGTCAGCATGGGACCCGGCAGGAACAGGGACAGGTCCAGGACCTTGACGCCGTCGAGCTTCATGCCCCCTCCCGCTTTTCCGGGCGTCCCAGCAGCAGATCGTTGTGCTCGCCCATCGCCGGGGCGCGGGCGGCGGCCATCCTCCGGCCGTCGACCTTGATCGGGCAGGCCAGCATGTCCAGGCCCTGGGGCCGGGCCGGATGGTCGATGCGGTCGCGCATGCCGACCTCGGCGACGAAAGGATTGTCCAGCGCCTCGGCCAGGTCGGCGATCGGCGAGAACGGCACGCGACCGCCGAGGTAAGCCATCCAGTCCGCGCCGGTGCGCTGCTCCATGATCGCGTCGAGGATCGGGGTCAGGGCGTCGAGGTTGGCGCGGCGGGCCGGCATGTCGACGAAGCGGGGATCGGTCTTCAGTTCGGGCCGGTCGACCAGGTCGCACCAGACCTCCCAGAAGCGCTGGGTCTGGCACATCAGCATGCCCCAGCCGTCCTTCGTCTTCACCCGTTGCGAGGGGCTGATCGACGGGTGGGCCCCGCGGGGCGGCCGGCCGACCTGGTGACCCTCGTTCATCGCCCACACTGCCGGATAGGAGGTCTGGTGCAGGGCGACGTCGAACAGCGAGACGTCGACGTCGCAGCCCTTGCCGCCGGCCCGCGCCCCGAGGATCGCCGAGACGATGCCCAACGCCCACACCGAACCGGTCATGAAGTCGACCATCGACAGGCCGAAGCGCACCGGCGGTCCGTCGGGCTCTCCGGTCAGGGTCATGAACCCGGCCTCGGCCTGCATCAGGTAGTCGTAGCCCGGCCAGGCCTCGCGGCTGTTGCCTCGTCCGTAGGCGGACAGGTGGGCGCAGACGACGGCGGGATTGATCGCCTTCAGGTCCTCGTAGCGGATCGCCAGCTTCTCCGGCTGGTCGCCGCGCAGGTTGTTGACCACGGCGTCGGCGCCGGCCACCAGCCGTTCGAAATCGGCCCGACCCTCGGGGGTCTTGATCTCCAGGGCCACCGACGACTTGCCGCGCGAGAAGGTCTGGAAGAACTGGCTGTCGCCGTCGCCCAGATAGTAGGGACCCAGGCCCCGGCTGATGTCGCCGCCCAGGGACGGAGCCTCGATCTTGATCACCTGCGCGCCCAGCTCGCTCAGCAGCTGGGTGCCGTAGGGACCGGCGGCGTACTGCTCGACCGCCACGATGCGCACGCCGTCCAGGGGTCTGTTCATCCGCTCCGCCTTTTGTTGGCGCGATGATGCGACGGGCGCCCGGCCGCGCCTAGGGCGACGTTGGGGAAGGGCGCTTGTTTCGGCGGGTCGATATGCGTAGGCAGGCCGCGTCAGCTTACTCCATTGAGGCCCCCATGACCGTCGTCCTGCAGACCGCCCGCGCCCGCGTCGAGCTGTTGCCCGCCCTGGGCGGTTCGGTCGGCCTGTTCACCTGGGACGGCCGCGACGTGCTGCGGCCGGCGCCGGCCGGGGCGACCGAGGTGCTCGACACCGGCAATTTCGCCCTGGTCCCGTTCTGCAACCGCATCCGCGACGGCCGCTTCAGCTTCGGCGGTCACGACGTGGCCCTGTCGCCGAACCTGGGAGACCATCCGCACGCCCTGCACGGCCAGGCCTGGCGCGGGGCGTGGAGCGTGGTCTCGGCCGGCGAGACCGAAGCGGTGCTGGCCTTCGAGCACGCGCCCGGCGAATGGCCCTGGGCCTATCGCGCCGAGCAGCGCTTCACCCTGGGCGACGACGGCCTGCGCCAGGAGCTGACGGTGACCAACACCGGGGCCGAGCCGATGCCCGTCGGCCTAGGCTTCCACCCCTATTTCCCGACCCGCGAGGGCGAGCGACTGCAGGCGGGCGTGACCGGCGTCTGGTTGATCGACGACGACTGCCTGCCCACCACGAACGTCGAAGGACCCTGGCGCTCGGACTGGGCGGCCGGCGCGCCGACGGCGGTCTCGTCCCTGATCGACAACTGCTACACGGGCTGGAACGGCGTCGCGACCCTGTCGGCGCCGGGCGGGGCGAGCACGACCCTGACCGCCTCTCCCGAGTGCCGTTGGCTGCACATCTACTCGCCGCCGGGCGCCGACTTCGTCTGCGCCGAGCCGGTCGCCAACCGTCCCGACCCGTTCAACGGCGAGGACAGCGGCATCAAGATCCTGGCGCCGGGCGCGACGGCGTCGGTGTGGATGAGCGTCAGCTCGACCTAGTCGACCATCGCCTCCAGCGCCGCCCGATCGCGCAGCAGCACCTTGCGGGTGGTCGGCAGGGCGATCAGGCCCTCGTGCTGGAACTGGGTGAAGGTGCGCGACACGGTCTCGATGGTCAGGCCCAGATAGTCGGCCATGTCCTGGCGGGTCATGGGCACGTCGAGCAGGGCTTCGGCGCCCGTGCGCTCGGCCAGGTCCAGCAGCAGGGCGGCGACGCGCTCGCAGGCCGTGCGGCCGCCCAGCATCAGCACATGGTCCTGGCAGCGGCGCAGGCTGTCAGTGGTCAGCTCCAGCAGCCGCCTGGCCACGTCGCCGCGCTCGCTGGCCAGGGCCCGCAGGGCGGGGCGCGGCATGACCCGAACCAGGGTCGGGCTCAGGGTCTGGGCGGCCACGCGGTAGGTCTCGCCGCTTTCCAGGCCGAACACGTCGCCGGCGAAGTGGAAGGCCTCGATCTGCCGCCGTCCGTCGCGCAGGATCCGGCAGGTGCGCAGGGAGCCGGAGATCAGCTGATAGATCCGGTCGGCCGGCTCGCCCTCGTCGAAGATCGTCTCGCCCTGGCCGTAACTCAGGTGCAGGCCGTCCAGCACGACCGCCGCCGGCTGGCGGGTGACGGTGGGCGCGGGCGTCTGAATCACGGACAGCATGGCGATCTCCCGATCTGGCAGCCCGCCCAATCTCCGTCGTCGGAGCCAAGTGGTACAGTCGGGACCTACGCCTAAGGGGGACTACCTAGGATGGCTTGCACGAAGCGATCGTCTCGCGCCTCTAGCCGCGCCGGGTCGACAACGTCATCCGCACCAGGGCCGCCAGGTTGTCGGCGTGCATCTTGGCCATCAGCTTGGCGCGATAGATCTCGACGGTGCGCGGGCTGATGCCCAGCTCGCGGGCGATGACCTTGTTGGGCTGGCCGTCGACGACGCCGTCCAGCACCTGGCGTTCGCGCTCCGACAGGGTCTCGAGCCGCTGGCGGACCAGGGTCGTCTCGTCCGAGGCTTCCGCCGGAGGCGGCGGGGCGGTCTCCAGGGCGCGGTTCAGGGCGTCCAGCATGCGGCTTTCGCCGAACGGCTTCTCGATGAAGTCGGCGACCCCGGCCCGCATGGCCTCGACCGCCAGGGGGATGTCGCCATGGCCGGTGATCATGATGATCGGCACGCGCGAGCCGCGGGCGTTGAGTTCGCGCACCAGCTCCAGGCCGGTCATGTCGGGCATGCGCATGTCGGTGATCACGCAGCCGGCGCCGTCCAGCGGCAGGGCGTCCAGCAGGGCCAGGGGCGAGGCGTGGCTGACCACCTCGAAGTCGGCGGCCTCCAGCAGGAAGGCCAGGGACTCGCGGGCGCTCTCGTCGTCGTCGACCACGTGGACCACGGCTTCACTCATCGATCGTTTCCTCGGCTCTCTGGTCGTCGCGGCGCGGCGGCAGGATGAAGTGGAACACCGTACCACCCTTGGGGTTCGCGTCGGCCCAGATGCGCCCGCCGTGCGCCTCGATGATCGAGCGCGAGATCGACAGGCCCACCCCCATGCCCTCGGCCTTGGTGGTCATGAACGGCTGGAACAATCGGTCGCGGAAGTCGTCGCTGATCCCTGAGCCGGTGTCGATGACGCTGACCTGGGCCGAGCCGTCCTCCAGCCGCTGGCTGGCGATGGTCAGTTCACGTCGCGGCGAATCGGCCATGGCGTCGACGGCGTTGCGGATCAGGTTGACCAGCACCTGCTGGATCTGCACCCGGTCGGCATAGACCGCGTCGGCGGCGGGATCGAGCTGCAGGCGGCTGGCGACCAGATGCTCGCGGGCCCCGATCAGGGCCAGGGCGGCGGCGTCCTCGACCACCTTGGACAGGCTTTCGGGCGCGCGTTCGCTGGCTCCGCGCCGCACGAACTCGCGCATGCGGTGGATCACGTCGCCGGCCCGCAGGGCCTGGGCCGAGGCCTTGTCGACCGCGTCGCGGACCTTGGCCTGGTCCTCCGGACGCCCCCGGTCGATCAGGCGGCGCGAGCCGGTCAGCAGGTTGGCGATCGCCGAAAGCGGCTGGTTCAGCTCATGGGCCAGGGTCGAGGCCATCTCGCCCATGGCGGTCAGGCGCGAGACGTGGACCAGCTCGGCCTGCAGGTCGCGCAGCCGCGCCTCGGTGTGCTGGCGCTCGGTCAGGTCGCGGATGAAGCCGGTGTAGAACGGCCTGGAGCCCCGGGTCTCGCCGACCGCCAGCTCCATGGGGAAGGTCGAGCCATCCTTGCGCCGGCCCACCACCACGCGGCCGGTGCCGATGATCCTCGGCTCGCGGGTGCGCGCGTAGTTGGCCAGGAAGCTGTCGTGGCTGCCCCGATCGGGCTCGGGCATCAGCAGGCTGACGTTCTGGCCGATCGCTTCGGACGAGGTCCAGCCGAACAGCCGCTCGGCGGCCGGGCTGAACGAGGTCATGACTCCGACCGGGTCGATGACGATCACCGCGTCCGGCGCGGAATCGAGGATCGACTGCAGGTGATGGGTCATGGCCGCGGCCCGGGCCCGGGCCGCGTGGAACCAGCCGCCGCCGACCGACATGCCGAAGCCGATCATCACGAACACCAGGCTGGACAGGGCCGTGGCCTGGTCGGGCCTTCCCTGCACCTTCAGCAGCCAGACCGCCGCGGCCGCCAGCACGGTGGCGAACAGGCCCGGCGCCAGCCCGCCGACCGCCGCGCTGATCAGCACGGCCGGCACGAACAGCAGGAAGGCCGACGGGGCGGTGAAGCCGGGGGGCAGGGCCAACTGGATCAGGGCGCAGGCCAGGACCGTGGCCACGGCCGCCAGGTAGGCCCGGGGCCGCAGGTCGCTGTGCAGCGTCCCGGCCGAAACCGTGGTCATCACGTGATAGCGGTCTCCGCTGCGCAAGGTCGGCTACCCTATAGCCCCTGACGCGGCGATTGGCAGTTCTTGATCGCAGAGCGCGCGCGGGGCGGGCCGGTGGCTGACCAGCACCAGGCCCTGGCCGGTGCGCTCGAGGCGGGCGTCCAGGCGCGCGACGACCAGGGCCTCGGTGGCGGCGTCCAGGCCCTCGGTGGGCTCGTCCAGCAGCAGCCAGGGGGCGTCGCGCAGCAGCGCGCGGGCCAAGGAGAGGCGCCGCCGCTCGCCGCCGGACAGCCGCTCGCCGTTCTCGCCGATCCAGGTGTCCAGGCCCTGGGGCAGGGCGCGGACCCGGGCCTCCAGCGCGGCGTCGGCCAGGGCGTCCCACAGCGCATCGTCGGGATGGACGCCGGCCAGGGCGAGGTTGGCGCGGACCGTGCCGGCGATCATCGCGGCGTCCTGGGGGGCGTGGGCGAAGAGGGGGCGAAGGGTTTGGGGGGAGAGGGCTTCGACGGACTGGCCCGCCACGGCCAACCGCGAACTTCCTTCATCCCGACGTTTGCCGGGATGAAGGGATGGGGGGGAGCGGAGGCCCAGCAATCTTTCGAGCACGGTCGTCTTGCCGCAACCGGAAGGTCCGGTCAGGACCAGCCGCGAGCCTGGCTCCAGGACAAGATCGCCGAAGCCAAGGCTCGGACGATCCAGCGGGGCCTGGGCGTCCGTCGTGCTCGGCGCATGGACCAGCACCGCGTCCAGCCGCTCGCTCGCCGCATCAGCCCCGGCGTCCTGCTCGAACGCCTTGCCGACCCCCGCCAGCCCCTCCAGCGCCATGGCGGCGGCCAGGCCGGCCATGGCCGCCAGGGGCGTGGCGGCGTCGTGGGCGAAGGCCAGGACCAGGGCGACGGCCAGGCCGAGGATCGCGCCCTGCAGCACGGCCGCCCAACCGCCGGCGGCGACTGCCTCGCGGCGCAGCGCGTCCAAGCGGGCGCCCTTGGCGGCGATTTCGGCGGCGGCCCGGTCCTGCGCGCCATAGACCCTCAGTTCGGGCGCGGCGGCTGCGTAGGCGGCCAGGGCGCCCTTCAGGTCGCCGGCGGCCCGCTGGATCGCCGGGCCGGTGCGGGCGGTCAGGCGGCGGGCCAGGGCGCGGACGCCCAGCAGGGTCGCGGCCACGGCCACGGTGACGACCAGGGCCGACGCCCAGCCGGCCGGGGCGGCCATGGCCAGGCCCGCCGCGACGGCGGCTCCTGCGCCCCAGGGGGCGGACAGGCGGATCAGCCGGGTCTCGACCGCGTCGACGTCCTGCACCAGCCGGGCCGAGGCCTCGCCACGCGACAGGGCCAGCGCCTGGGTCGGTGGGGCGGCGGCCAGCGACGCGTAGAGCGTTGGCCGGATGGCGGCCAAGGCCTTGAGGGCGGCGGCGTGGCCGGACAGCCGCTCCAGATAGCGGAAGGCGGTGCGCAGGATGGCCAGCAGGCGGATGCCGGCGCTGGGCAGCAGCACGTTGAAGGCCTGGGCCGCGGCCAGTCCGCCGAGGCCCGCGATCGCCGCCCCGGTCAGGAACCAGCCCGACAGGCCCAGCAGCAGCACGGACCCGGCCCCGACGATCGCGGCCGAGATCGCGGCCAGGCGCAGGCCGTCGGCGTGGCGCTTGCGCTGCTCGCGGATCAGGACGGCGAGGCCCCCCCCTTTTGCTTGAGGGGTGCTCACAGGCGCACCACGCGGTCGGCCAGGGCGGCGACCGCCTCGGAGTGGGTGGCGATCAGGGTCGTGCGGCCCTTGGCGGCTTGGATCAGGATCGGCAGCAGGGCCTGCTCCGACGCCGCGTCCAGATCGGCGGTTGGCTCGTCCAGCAGCAGGATCGGCGCGGGCTTGAGCATGGCGCGGGCCAGGCCTAGGCGGCGTCGTTCGCCGCCCGACAGGCCCGCGCCGCGCTCGTCGAGCCTTGTGTCCAGGCCGCCGCGACCGTCCAGTACGTCTGTCAGGCCAACGGCGCGGGCCGCTTGCTCCAGCGCCTCCCGCGTGGAGTCCGGATGGGCCAGGGCCAGGTTGTCGGCCAGGGTTCCGGGCAGCACCACGGGCGACTGTCCGGCCCAGGCGACCGACGCGGCGATCGAGCCCAGGTGCGACAGGCGCTGGTCGCCGACCGACACCTCGCCGCCGCTCAGGGGCGCCAGGCCCAGCAGCAGGTTCAGCAGGGTGGTCTTGCCGCTGCCGCTGGGGCCCAGCAGGGCGACGACCTCGCCCGGCGCGATGTCCAGATCGAAGCCGTCGAACACCGCCGCCTCGCCCGCCTCGTAGGTCACCGTCACCGCCTGGAAGCGGATGGCCGGGGCGGCGTCGAAGGTCACGGCGACGGGCGGTGGCGCGGGGGCGGGCAGGGCGGCCAGGGTCAGGGCGGCGGCCTCGGCGGCCTGGCGGTCGTGATAGGCGGCGGCCAGGCGGCGCAGCGGGGCGTAGACCTCGGGCGCCAGGGCCAGGGCGAAGAAGGCGCGCTTGAGGTCCAGCTGTTCGGGAACCGGGAAGGGCAGCAGCCGCAGCAGGTTGAAGCCGCAATAGACCGCCACCAGGGCCACCGACAGGGCGGCGAAGAACTCCAGGGCGCCCGACGACAGGAACGCCACCCTCAGCACGCGGATCGTCCGTCGCGCCAGGTCGTCGGCGGCGACGGAGAGGTCGCGGGTCACCGCGCCCTCGGCCTGGAACGCCAGCACCAGCGGCAGGGCGCGGACCCGGTCGAGGAACAGGCTGGAGAGCCGCTCCAGGGCCAGGAACTGCCGCCGCGCCTCCTCGGCCGCCGCGCCGCCGGCTAGGGCCATGACCAGGCCGAACGGGACCAGGGTCAGGAGCAGGATCCCCGCCGCCACGGGCGTGGCCGCGGCGACGGCGGCGATGATCAGCAGGGGCGCGACGACGGCGGCCGTTCGCGCCGGCTCGAACCGCGCGACATGGCCGTCCAGCGCCTCGACGCCCTCGACCACGGCCGACAGGGCCTCGCCGCCCGTGACGCGACCGCCCAGCACGGAGGCGACGGCGTCGTGGCGGGCCTGGACCTTCACCCCGGCGGCGGCTTGGGCCCCGGCTTCGGCCGCCCGTTTGGCCAGCAATCCACGCGCGGCGGCGGCCAGGGCGAGCAGGGCCAGCCAGGGCGTCGCGGCGGCCAAGCCGCGCGGCAGGGCGTCGAGGACCAGGGCCAGTCCGGCGGCGAAGGCGATCGCGGCGGGGACGTCGGCCAGCAGCCACAGCGGGGCGGTCCGGGCCTGGCGACCGCCGGCCTTGCTCAGCGCCTTCAGCCAGGGTCGCGCGACGGCGTCGAGCTGGGCGGTGAAACTGACGGTCATCGGCCGCTGTTTAGACCCGAGAGGACGGGGGCGTCCTTGATCAGGATCAAAGCGCCCTAGCCACGACGCGTCTAGGGGTGGAAAGTCCTTGGCGCGACAATGATCGCCAACGACAACCGGAGCGCTTCATGGACCCCGCCGTCGTCGACCTATCCCGTCTGCAGTTCGCCCTGACGGCGCTCTACCACTTCCTGTTCGTACCCCTGACCCTCGGCCTCTCCTTCATGCTGGTGATCATGGAGAGCGTCTATGTGATGACCAAGCGGCCGATCTGGCGAACCACCACGCGGTTCTGGGGCACGCTGTTCGGCATCAATTTCGTGCTCGGCGTCGCCACCGGCCTGACCATGGAATTCCAGTTCGGCATGAACTGGTCCTACTACTCGCACTATGTGGGCGACATCTTCGGCGCGCCGCTGGCCATCGAGGGACTGATGGCCTTCTTCCTCGAGGCCACGTTCGTGGGCCTGATGTTCTTCGGCTGGGACAAGCTGAAGCCGGTGCAGCACCTGCTCGTCACCTTCCTGGTGGCGCTGGGCACCAACCTCTCGGCCCTGTGGATCCTGATCGCCAACGGCTGGATGCAGAACCCGGTCGGCGCGGCCTTCAATCCCGACACGATGCGGATGGAGGTCGTCGACTTCAAGGCGGTGGTCTTCAACCCCGTCGCCCAGGCCAAGTTCGTGCACACGGTCAGCGCCGGCTATACGATCGCCGCGGTCTTCGTGCTGGGCGTCAGCGCCTGGTACCTGCTGAAGGGCCGCTATGTCAGCGTCGCCAAGCGCTCGCTGACCGTGGCCGCCGCCTTCGGCCTGGCCTCCTCCCTGTCGGTGGTCGTGCTGGGCGACGAGAGCGGCTACGCCCTGACCGACAACCAGAAGATGAAGCTCGCGGCCCTGGAGGCCATGTGGGAGACCGAGCCCGCCCCGGCCGGCCTGACCGCCTTCGGCATCCCGGACCTGAAAGAGCGTAAGACCCATGCCGAGATCAAGATTCCCTACGTCCTGGGCCTGATCTCGACCCGCAGCTTCGATCGTCCCGTCGCCGGCATCTTCGAGCTGGTGGCCCAGGCCGAGACCCGGATCGAGAGCGGCCTGATCGCCTACGACGCGCTGGAGACCCTGAAGGTCAATCCGACCGACCTGGCGGCGCGCGGCGTGTTCGAGACCCACCGCCGCGACCTCGGCTACGCCCTGCTGCTCAAGCGCCACGTCGCCGACCCGCGAACGGCCGACAAGGCGCTGATCCAGAAAACCGCCTGGGACACCGTGCCCAACGTGCCGGTGATGTTCTGGTCGTTCCGGATCATGGCCGGCATCGGCTTCCTGATGATCGCCCTGTTCGCCACCGCCTTCGTGCTGGTGACCCTGCGCAAGCAGAACACCCGCTGGTTCCTGATGATCGCGGTGGCGGCCATCCCGCTGCCGTGGATCTCGACCGAGCTGGGCTGGGTGCTGGCCGAGGTCGGGCGCCAGCCTTGGGCAGTTGAAGGGGTGCTGCCCACCTTCCTGGCGCCCTCGTCGCTGAGCGTGGCCCAGATCCTAACCAGCATCGTGGTCTTCACCCTGCTCTACGGCGCCCTGGCGGTGGTCGAGGTCGGACTGATCCTCAAGACCATCAAGAAGGGTCCGTTCGCCGAGCAGGAAACCTTCCCGTCTGGACACGCCGCCCCCGCCGGCGAAGCCGTGGCCTAAGGAGAAACCGGATCATGGAACTCCCCATCGACTATCCGACCCTGCGAATGATCTGGTGGGGCCTGCTGGGCGTGCTGCTGATCGGCTTCGCCCTGACCGACGGCTTCGACATGGGCGTGGGCGCGCTGCTGCCGTTCGTCGCCCGCACCGACGAGGAGCGGCGGATGGTGATCAACACCATCGGCGCCACCTGGGAAGGCAACCAGGTGTGGTTCATCACCGGCGGGGCCTCGATCTTCGCGGCCTGGCCGCTGGTCTACGGCGTCAGCTTCTCGGGCTTCTACCTGGCCATCTTCCTGGTGCTGGTGGCGATGATCTTGCGGCCGGTGGGCTTCAAGTACCGATCCAAGCGGCCGGACCCGCGCTGGCGGTCGTTCTGGGACTGGGCGCTGTTCACCGGCAGCTTCGTGCCGGTGCTGGTGTTCGGCGTGGCCGTGGGCAACGTGCTGCAGGGCGCGCCGTTCAAGCTGGATGGCGACCTGCGCAGCACCTATCACGGCGCGTTCCTGGGCCTGTTCACGCCCTTCACCCTGGTCTGCGGCCTGCTGTCGGTGGCCATGCTGGTGCTGCACGGCGCGGCCTGGCTGGGGGTGAAGGCCGAGGAAGGCGGGGTGGTCCAGGACCGGGCCCGCAGGTTCGGCACGGGCGCTGGGATCGCCACGCTGCTGCTGTTCCTGGTCGGCGGCCTGCTGGCCATGCGTCTGGGCTTCCGCATCGAAGGCGCGTTCGACCCCGCCGCGCCGTCCAACCCGCTGCGGACCGCGACCGTCGCCGCCCCGGGCGCCTGGTTCGACAACTTCGGCCGCCATCCCTGGATGCTGATCGCGCCGGTGCTGGGCTTCGGAGGGGCGATCCTGGCCCTGCTGGGCCTGTGGCGGCGGTCCGCGCCGCTGGCCTTCGGCGGCTCGTCGGCCTCGGCGGCGGGGATCATAGCTACCGTGGGCCTGTCGATGTTCCCGTTCATCCTGCCCAGCACGATCGATCCCCGGTCGAGCCTGACGGTGTGGAACGCCTCGTCCAGCCACATGACCCTGTTCATCATGCTGATCGTCGTGGTCGTGCTGATGCCGGTGGTGCTGCTCTACACCGCCTGGGTGTTCAAGGTGCTGTGGGGGCGGACCAGCACGGCCGCCCTGAAGACCGATCCCGCCCTTTACTGAGGAGACCCGACGATGTGGTATTTCACCTGGATCCTCGGCCTGGGCCTGGCGCTGGCCTTCGGGGTGCTGAACGGCGTCTGGTACGAGTTCAACCTGACCGACGAGGGCGACATCGGGGCGTCGGAGCCCTGACCCTCCCCCACAGGGGGAGGACCAGCGACAATTCGACGCCGCGCCATAAGCTTTGCATTAACCGTTATTAAACGGCGCTCGGGCTCTTCTGGCGGACGACGCGAAACCGGATTTCGGCCTTCGCCAGAAGACTTTTGAGCCTCGGGACCCGACCATGACCGACCACGCCGAACCCGCCCTGGAGCTGATCTCGTTCTGCATCGGCGAGCAGGAGTTCTGCATCGACGTGAAGACGGTCCGCGAGATCCGCGGCTGGACCCCGGCCACCCCGATCCCGCACGCCCCGGCCTTCCTTAAGGGCGTGATCAACCTGCGTGGCGCGATCATGCCGGTCATCGACCTGCGCAACCGCCTGGGCCTGGGCGTCACCGTTCCGGAAACCCGCCACGTCATCGTCGTGGTCGAGTGCCAGGACCGCCTGGCCGGCATCCTGGTCGACGCGGTCAGCGAGACCTTCACCGTGTCGCGCGACCACCTGCAGCCGACCCCGGACCTTGGCGCCGACGAGCTGCGCTTCATCCAGGCGATCATCTCGCTGGACAGCCGCCTGATCACCTATCTGCGCATGGACGACGTCTTCCCGGCCCAGGTCAGCCAGGCGGCGTAAGCCACGCTTCAGCGCGAAACGAAAAAGGGCGGACCAGCAGGTCCGCCCTTTTTGATTCAGCGCCCCGGACTGGGGACAGGCCCATGGGCCCGTCCCCAACCGATCTACTTCCGCAGCACGATCTTCACCGCCGCGGCGTGGAAGGCGGCCTCGGCCTCGGCGGCGGCGGCCACGGCGTTGTGGCGGTCGGCGGCGACCGACATGGGCGCGCGGCCGGTGGTCGGGGCGGCGTAGCTCTGGGCCACCTTGCGGGCGTCCTGGGCGCGCAGGGCGGCGTTGTTGGAGACCGTCTCGTGCCAGTGGGCCAGCTGCTCGGCCGTCAGGGCTCCGTCGGCCGGCAGGTCGCCGTGATGGACCACTTCGCCGAAGCCGATGGCCACGAAGCCGTGAATGACGCCGTAGTCCTCTTCCGACAGCAGGAAGGTGATCTGCCGTTCCTCGACCTGGCCGGTATAGAGGTCCTGCTCCGGATCGAACTCGCGCAGCACCAGCACGTCGCCCACCGCGAACTCGCGGTCGTTGCGGCGGATCTCGAAGCGCTTCTTGCCCGAGCGCACGGCGGCGAAATACTGGGGCCAGGTCTTCAGTTCGTGACGGGTCATGGGGAATTCTCGGAAACGGGAGGCGTGGCCTTAGCCGGCGGTTCTGGCCGGAAGGTTAAGGCCTGGATGGAATGTTGTGGATCGGATTGAGCCGACGGTGCTGAAATCCTCGTCCTTCGACAAGCTCAGGATGAGGATTTCTACAGCCGCTTCGAGGTCAAAAGTAGCCCTCATCCTGAGCCTGTCGAAGGACGAGGGCGGTACCCTCAGGTCAGGCAGGTCCGCGCGATCTCGGCGCGCAGTTCGGGCAGGCCGTAGCCCTTCTCCGACGAGGTCGCCAGGACCTTCGGGAAGGCCGCCGGACGCTTGGCGATGGCCTTGAGGGTCTTTTCGACCGTGGCGTCCAGCTCGGCCTGCTTGATCTTGTCGGCCTTGGTCAGAACGATCTGGTAGGAGACCGCCGCGATGTCCAGGGCGTCCAGGGCCTCGGTGTCCACCGACTTCAGCCCGTGGCGGGCGTCGATCAGCAGATAGACCCGCTTGAGGTTCACCCGGCCGCGCAGATAGGCCCGGCCCAGGTCCTGGAACTTGTCGGCCACGCTCTTGGACACCCGCGCGAAGCCGTAGCCTGGCAGGTCGACCAGGCGCAGCTTCTCGGCCAGCACGAAGAAGTTGACCTCCCGCGTGCGCCCCGGCGAGTTCGAGGCGCGCGCCAGGTGGTTCTGACCGACCAGCCCGTTGATCAGGCTGGACTTGCCGACGTTCGAGCGACCGGCGAAGGCGACCTCAGGCAGCGACGGAGCGGGCATGCCGTCCATCTTGACCGCGCCCATCATAAAGGTCGCCGGTTGGGCGAACAGCACGCGGGCGGCCTCGATGTCCTCTTCGCTATAGGCCAGTTCGTCCATCAGGTGGCCTCGACGGTCTTGCCGCGCAGGCGGTTGATGATCTGGTCGATCGGGTTGTCGACCTTGTAGCGGTGCATGATGATGTACTGCTGGATGATCGTCAGCACGTTGCTCCAGCACCAGTAGATCACCAGGCCGACGGCGAAGCCCGACAGCGTGAAGGTGAAGATGATCGGGAAGAACTGGAAGATCTTCTGCTGGATCGGGTCGCCGGCCGGCGGGTTCATCGCCGTGGTCAGCCACATGGTGAAGCCGTACAGCAGCGGCCAGACGCCCAGGTGGGCGATCGAGGCGCCCAGCAGCGGCAGGGTGGCCGGATCCCAGTGGATCGCGCCGAACAGGTTGAACAGGGTGGTCGGTTCCGGGGCCGACAGGTCGGTGATCCAGCCGAAGAACGGCGCGTGCCGCATCTCGATGGTCACCGTCAGCACCTTGTACAGCGAGTAGAAGATCGGGATCTGGATCAGCATGGGGACGCACCCCATCATCGGATTGATCTTCTCCTTGGCGTACAGGCCCATCGTCTCCTGCTGCAGCTTGGCCGGATCGTCCTTGAACTTGGCCTTCAGCTTTTCGACGTCGGGGGCGATCTTCTTCATCTTCGCCATCGACTCGTAGCTCTTGTCGGCCAGCGGGAAGAGGATGAGCTTCAGGGCCACGGTCAGCAGCATGATGGCCACGCCGAAGTTGCCCACCAGCTTGTAGAAGATCTCCAGGATGTTGAAGATCGGGCGGGTGAAGAACCAGAACATGCCCCAGTCGACGGCCTTGTCGAAGCTGGGCACCACCTCGGCGGGACGGTTCCAGAACTGCCACCAGACCACCGGCTTGCCGCCGTACTGATAGCGGGTCAGCAGCGGCACGGTCTTGGCGCCGGCGAACAGGCGGGTGGTGTTGGTCACCGTGGCGCCGGCCGCCAGCGACTGCGGCGTGCCGGTGAAGGCCGATTCATAGACGTCGACGCCCTTGACCGGCTGGACCTGGAAGCGGCCCTTGATCAGTTCCGACTGTTCCGGGATCAGCGCCGCCAGCCAGTACTTGTCGGTCATGCCGATCCAGCCGCCCTTGGAGGCCAGATCGTTCTGGAGCGGCTTGTCCTTCTTCCACTTGGGGTACTTGGCCTGGTCCTGCAGCAGGTACTTGCCGTCCTTGACGCCGTCGATGCCGCCCAGGACGCCGATGCCGCCTTCGTAGACGATCTGGGTCTTGCCCAGGCCGTGCGGGCCTTCGGTCGGGATGCCCTGGCGCTGGACCGAGGCGTAGGGGGCCAGGGCCACGGCCGCGCCGCTCTGGTTGCGGACGGTGTCGGCCACCGTGAACATGGCGTCGGCGTCGACCGAGATGGTGCGGGTGAACACCAGGCCCTGGCCGTTGTCATAGGTCAGCACGACCGGGGTGGTCGGGCGCAGCACCTGGCCGGGCGCGGCGGTCCACACGGTCTGGGGCGTGGGCAGGCCGGTCATGCCGGCGATCCCGGCCCAGCCGAAGTCGGCGAACCAGGCGTGCTCGGCGCCCTCGGGGCGGAACAGCTCGACCGGCGGCGAATTCTTGTCGGCCGTCTGGGTGAAGCGCTTGAGCCACAGGTCGTCGATCCGCGCGCCCTTCAGGGCGATCGAGCCCGACAGGGCCGGGGTGTCGACGGCGATGCGCGGGCTCTGGGCCTTGGCGGCCTCGCGCGACAGCTTCAGCGGCTGGGGCAGTCCGTCCGCGCCGATGGTCATGCCCGGCTGGGCGGCGATCTGCGCCTCGGCGATCTTCTTGGCGCGGATCTCGGCTTCCTGCCGCTTCTGCTGAGGGCCCATGACGAAGAACTGGTAGCCGATCAGGATCGCGAACGCGCAGACGAGGAACATCAGCGTGTTTTTGTTGGAGTCGTTCTGCATGGGTTGGACTTAACCAGAAACGGAGGAATCGGACGCGGCGGGGGCGTGCGGAGCGGGCGCTTGGCCCGGACCCGCGCGATCGAGGTCGGCGGCGAGGCTTATCAGCGCGGTTTTAACATCGTCAAGCAAACGCCCCCATGGCCGCTGGCCTGTTCCGCCGCGGGCGATGAACACATAGTCGCAAGAGGGGCGGCCATGAAGGGGGAGAAGCAGCCTTGCGGCCTCCCGCAGGCGTCTTTTGGCGCGATTTCGCTCGACCGAGCCGCCGATTTTCTTGGTGGCGGTGAATCCGACCCGGATCAGCGGGTCGTCGTCATGGCGGGGACGCATCTGCATGAACACCGCGCCGCGCGCCAGATTGGGCGCCTTGGCGGCCTTCAGGAAGTCCGGACGCTTCTTGAGGCGCTCGATCTTCACGGGCTTGGAAGCGGTGACCTGGGCTTCGGTCATGAAAAAAGCCGCCCCTTCCGGCGCAGGCACGAAACCTGGTTCGAGGAGGGGGCGGCTTTCATCATGGTATAGTTCCCGCCGAATTGGAGACGGGAGATAAGGCTGTTAGGCCGTCAGGCGCTTACGGCCCTTGGCGCGGCGACGCGCGACGATCTTTTGGCCGTTCTTGGTGGCCATACGCGCGCGGTAGCCGTGACGGCGGGCTCGCACGAGCTTCGACGGCTGGAATGTCCGCTTCACGAGGTGGCTCCGATAATAATGGGACGCGGAAGCCAGATGGCCGCCGCGAGTGAGGGGCGGTGGATAAGGGAAGGGGCGGGCGCTGTCAACATGAGTCGAACCAAGGGGTTGTCGGAACTTGCCCCCACCTGGCGGCTGCGCCGCCTGTCCGAGAACGCGGCGTCCTCTTCCCCCTCTGGGGGAAGACGGCCGAAGGCCCGTAGGTGGCAAGTGTTCGCCGCTACAAATCCGGCCGAACTATCGCCTTGCCCACCACCCGCCGGTTCGCCAGCAGGTCGAACGCCTCTCGCCAGCGCTCCAGCGGCAGCTCCACATGCACATGAGGCCGGATGACGCCCTCGTCCGCCATCCGCCACACAGCCTGCGCGTTCTCGCGCCCTTTCTCCGGAAACTGCCGTCCGTACTCCCCCGCCCGCACGCCCATCACCGAGAAGCCCTTGATCAGCGGCATGTTGACCGAGACGTTCGGGATGCGGCCGGAGGTGAAGCCGATCACCAGCTGCCGGCCGTCGAAGGCGATGCAGCGCACGCTCTCGTCGAACACGTCGCCGCCCACGGGGTCGTAGATCACGTCGGCGCCCCGCCCGCCGGTGATCGCCTTGACCTTGTCCTTGAAGCCGCCCGCCACGTTGACCACCGCGTCGGGCGCGTAGAGGTGTTGGATCTCAGCCAGCTTGGCGTCGGAGGCCGAAGCGGCGATCACCCGCGCGCCCAGGGCCTTGGCCAGGTCCACGGCCGCCAGCCCCACCCCGCCGGCCGCGCCGTGCACCAGCACCCACTCGCCGGGCTCCAGCCGCGCCCGGCGCACCAGGGCGACATAGGCCGTCAGATAGGCCGCGCCATAGGCCGCGCCTTCCGCGAACGACAGCCGGGCGGGCTTGGGCTTTAGCGCTTCGGCCGACAGCACCGCGTACTCCGCGAACCCGCCCAGCCGCGCCCCGCCGACCACGGCGTCGCCAAGGTTCCAGCTGGTCACGCCCTCGCCCAGCGCCGCGACCTCGCCGGCCAGGTCCAGGCCGGGCGTGAAGGGCAGGGGCGGCTTGAACTGGTACTCGCCCCGGGTCATCAGCAGGTCGGGGAAGTTGACGCTGGCGGCCCGCACGCGGACCAGCACCTCGCCCGGGCCGGGCGTCGGGGTCGGAACATCGCGGACCGCGCAGCCCGAAAAGTCCTCGCTCAGGGTCTCGACGACGAGGGCGCGCATGGCGCTAGCCCCGCGCGTCGAACGCCGCCCGCACCAGTCGCGCGATCTCCCGGCACGCCGCGTCGGCCGCCGGCACCGCGCCGGTGAACGCCGTGAAGCCGTGGGCCAGGCTGTCGTAGCAGCGGTAGGTGGTCGGCACGCCCGCCGCGATCAGCCGCTTGGCGTAGGCCTCGCCCTGGTCGACCAGCGGGTCGAAGCCGGCGGTGATCACCACGGCGGGAGCCAGGCCCGACAGGTCCTTGGTCTTGTCCGGCGACAGGCGCGGATCGGCCGGGTCGGCGTCGGGGCCCATATAGTGGCCCATGAACCAGTCCATGATCGGCCGGCTCAGCGGATAGGCGTCGCCGTAGGTGGTCATCGAGGCTGTCTCGCTGGCCACGTCGACGGCGGGGTAGATGAGCAGCTGCAGGGCCGGCTGGGCCTCGCCCAGGCGCTTCATCTCCTGGGCGACGATCGCCGAGAAGTTGCCGCCCATCGAGTCGCCGCCGATCGCCGCCGCGCCGGGCGCGGCCCCGAAGCGGGCGGCGTTGTCGCGGGACCAGCGGAAGGCGGCCAAAACGTCGTCCAGCCCGGCCGGGAAGCGGTGGTCCGGCGCCAGGCGGTAGTCGATCGAGATCACCGCCGTGCGGGCGATCCGCGCCAGGATCCCGCAGAAGGCGTGGCAGGTCTCCAGGTCGCCGATCACCCCGCCGCCGAAGTGGGCGAAGACGATCAGCGGCGCGCTGCTGTCCTGGTCGGCCGGGCGATAGGCGCGCGCCTTGATCGGACCTCCCGGGCCGTCGATCGACAGGCTCTCGTTGCGCACGCCGGGCTCGGGCGGACCGCTCATCGCGGTC
The DNA here is from genome assembly GCF_056397765.1 of Caulobacter sp. 05L422. Lineage (NCBI taxonomy): Bacteria > Pseudomonadati > Pseudomonadota > Alphaproteobacteria > Caulobacterales > Caulobacteraceae > Caulobacter > Caulobacter sp. 05L422. The sequence continues at coordinate 60,549 of NZ_JBFTOB010000021.1, forward strand.
AGGCCCCGGGCGCTGGCGGCGCGGGCCTCGTCGGGCGCCAGGCCGGTCAGGGACGGCATCTTGGCGGCGGCCGCGGCCAGGAACTGGAAGCGCGGATCGAGGGTCCGCCCGCCGCGATAGACGCTCCCGCCGCCCGACATCGCCCGCAGCACCGGGCTGGGCAGCGACATCAGGACCTTGAGGATGAATTTCTGGACGGCGGGGTCGGCCATTCGGGCTCTTTCTTGTCGCGGGTATAGAGGCTGGTCAGGGGCGGGGCAGGGCGGGCAGGCCGCCGAGGATCATCCGGACAGCGAAGTCGGTGGCGCCCGCGACGTCGATCGGTCGGCGCTCCAGCATCTTGTCGCCGACCTCGCGCGCCACGGCGATGCAGGCGGCGGCGAAGTAGTCGAGATCGACGGCCGGGGCGTGGTCGTGCTCCAGCACCTTGGCGAAGGCCGCGTGGACCTCGTCGAACACCGCCTGGATCTCGGGCGTGGCCCGGGCGTGGGGAAACACCTCGCCGGCCGGCCGGTTGATCCGCCAGCTCTCGTGCTCGCCCTCGAGGAAGTCGAAATAGGCCCGGATGGCGCCGCGCAGGAAGCTTTCGAAGTCGGTCGCCCGCTCGGACTCGGCCCGCAGGATAGGCCGGAAGCGCCGCGCGCCGTCGTCGGCCAGGGCGTCGAACACCTCTTCCTTGGACTTGTAGTAGTTGTAGAAGGTGCCCGAGGCCAAACCCGTGCGGCGGATGATGTCGCGGACCGTGGCGGCCTCGTAGCCCAGCTCGCCGAACACCGCGCGCGCCGCGTCGAGGATCGACTGGCGGTTGGCGACCTTGGTGCGTTCGCGCTTGCCCGGCTTGTTGTCTTCCAGGACCGGGCGGGCGGGGAAATAGGCGATGTTCGACATCGGACGCGACTCGTGGCGAGGCCCAGATGACGCCCCGTCATGATTTCAGCCTCATTCCGCCGCGAGTGGCAAGGATCGCGACGCGCGCGCCGCCACCGGCAGGGCGCCGCGCGACCCCCGCGCCCGCTTCTCGCCGGCCGCGATCTCTTTCTTCAGATCGGCGCAATAGACGCCGAAATCGACCTGGATGGTGTGGCGGGCCGAGGCGTAATACTGGCCGGTGTGGCGCTCCTCGTCCTTGGCGGTGATCTTCTCCATCTCGGCGACCGGCGGCGGGGCGTAGCGGCCGGTCAGATAGGCGGCGACCAGCTTGGACTGCTGCTCGGCGAAATTGACCAGGGTCGGCAGGGCCTGGGCCAGGCCCATGTAGAAGAGGTCCGGCACGCCGGGTTTCATCATCCGCTTGAACAGCGGCAGCCGGTGGTTTGCGTCGGGGACCAGGGCCGGATCGTCCAGGAACGGGAAACTGATCTTGTAGCCGGTGGCGAAGACGATCACGTCCACGGGCTCGACGCTGTCGTCGGCGAAACGGACGTTCTTCCCCTCCAGCGCCTTGATCGCCGGCTTGAAGGTGATGTCGCCGCAGCCGGCCCTCGTCAGGAACTCGCCGCTGACCGAGGGGTGGGCCTCCAGCGGCTCGTGGTCGGGCTTGGGCAGGCCGTAGTCCTCCATCCGGCCCACGTGCTTGCGGATCAGCGAGCGGACGATCTTCAGGCTCAGCCCGCGCGGCATCCACGGCGGCATGGCCGACTTGTCCGACGGCTTGCCGTTCAGATATTTCGGGAAGACCCAGACCCCGCGCCGGGCCGAGACGATCAGCTTGCCGGCGATCGGGCGCTGGGCCAGCTCGCTGGCGATATCCATGGCCGAATTGCCCATGCCGACCACCACGACGGTCTTGCCGCGCATATCGACCGGGTCGAACGGATCGCTATAGGTGTGGGCGTGGAAGGCGACGCCGTCGAAGGTCCCGGGATACTCCGGAACGCGCGGGTCCCAGTGGTGGCCGTTGGCGACGATCAGCGCGTCGTAGAGCCGGGTCTCGCCGGTCGACAGGGCCACCGACCACAGGCCCTCCTGGGTGCGTTCGGCGCGCAACACCTTGGTGTTGAAGGTGATGGTCTCGCGCAGCCCGAAATGGGCGACGTAGTCCTTGAAGTACGCCAGGACCTGGCTGTGGTGCGGGAAGTCGGGCCAGTCGGGCGGGACCGGGAAGTCCTCGAAAGCCAGCCGCCACTTGGAGGTGTCGATGTGCAGGCTCTCGTAGCAGGCCGACAGGCCGTTGGGGTTGCGGTAGTACCAGTTGCCGCCAATGTCGTCGGAGGCCTCGAAGCAGTCATACGGGACGCCGGCGTCCTTCAGCCGCTTGGCGGTGGTGAAGCCGCTGCAGCCCGCGCCGATGATGCACGCCTTAGGCAATGCTGAGGTCATCGCCTGCTCCCTGACTTATCGTTGTTCAGGTGAGCGTATCAGCGTTATGCGAGCCGTCAAACTGCCGTTGGGTCAGCGCGGTCAGCCGCCGAGCGGGCGCGGTGAATAGGTGGCCGTGCAGCGTGTCTTGCACTGGGCCCACTGAGTCGGGCAGCCGTCGTCGTCGCCGTTGGCCCGGCAGAAGAAGTAGGTGCGGTTGCAGGACGACCGGCACTGGTCCGGATCGCGCCCCTGGGACGCGCCGGTCAGCGGGATCAGCGGCGGCGGCAGGGCGGGGCTGTCGCTCTGGATCGAGGCGCTGCTGGACCCGGACGACAGGCGCGCCGGCTTGGCCGTCTGGGCGACGGCCGAGCCGGTCAGGGCGGCGAGGATCAGCAGGCAGGCAAGAGCGCGGCGCATGGGCTTGGTCTAGCCGCTCGCCGTTGAGGTTTGGTTAACCACGTTTCCCGGCCGAGGGGCACGCCACGCGCGCCGTCTCGTAGTGGGCGAAGACCTGTTCCTTGTCGCCCTCGCGGGCTGTGATCCGCCAGTCCAGCCGGTCGCCCTTCAAGGTCCAGCGGTTAAGGAAGCTGGAGGGCGGATAGGGATAGGCGATCTCGAAGCCGTCCTCGCGGACCGCGCCCGCGCCCGCGCCGGTGGCCGTGTAGTCGCCGCCGAAGCTGTCGGCCCAGTAGCCCGTCAGCGTCGCCGGAAAGGCCCCCTTGGGCGCGCGGGCCCCGATCATCAGGTGGGTGGCGTAGCGGTCGGCGGGATCGGCCGTGGCATGGCTTTCCGCCTCGATCAGGAACATCGCGTCCAGGGCGATCGGCCTGGCCGTCAGGGTGATCGCCACCGGCTTGCCCATCACCTCGCCCGTCCCTTGCCAGCAGCCGGCGAGGGCCGTCACCTGGGCGGGGAGCTGGGGCGGCGGCGCGTCCTGGGCCGAGGCCGAGGCCGACCCGGCCGTCAGCGACAGCGCCAGTGCAATCGCGCTCGAAGCTTTCATCATCAGATTTCCCCCGGTTCCGGCGGGCTAAGCGCCCTGATTCTGCGATCGAATTCCAGACCCGTTGGCATGCGGCCGTCCCTAGTCACGGCTGCGACGTCGCCAGGAACGCCGCCAGACCTTCGACCAGATGGTCGAACATCGCGCGCATCCGCAGGGTGGCGCGCAGGTCCTCGTGCATGACCAGCCAGACGGGCAGGTCGAACCCGATCTGGCCGGGGCAGACGGGGATCAGGTCGGGATCGCGGCGGGCCACCCCGTGCTGGATGAAGCCGATCCCGAAGCCCGCCCGCACGGCGGCCAACTGGGCCAGGTCGCTGTCGGCCCGGAACGCGAAGCCTCCCGGCGGCAGCGGGACGCGCTGGACCAGGCCGCGCAGGAACGGGGTGCCCTTGTCGAAGCCGACCAGCGCGTGGTCGCTCAGCCTGTCCAGGGTGGCGGGCGCGCCTTCGGCTTCGACATAGCGGCGGTGGGCGTAGAGACCCAGGTGGGTGTCGGGCAGGCGGCGGGCGACCAGGGCGTCCTGGGTGGGGCGGACCATGCGCACGGCGATGTCGGCCGCGCCGCGCAGCAGGTCCTGCTGCTGGTTGTCCAGCGACAGCTCGACGGCCACGCCGGGATGCAGCGGGCGGAAGTCGGCCAGGATGCAGGGCAGCACCTCGGCGCCGATGATCTCGCTGGCGGTCAGGCGGACCACGCCGCGTGCGGTGTCGCCGGCTCCGGACGCCGCGCGGACCAGAGCGCTGGCGGCGCCGGCCATGGCCTGGGCGTGGGGCCGCAGGTCGAGCGCGGCGTCGGTGGGCTTCAGACCCTGGGGCGAGCGGGTGAACAGGGCCACGCCCAGGGCGCGCTCCAGTTCGGCGACCTGACGGCCGAGGGTCGGCTGGGTCAGGCCCAGCGCCCGGGCGGCGGCCGACAGGCTGCCCTCGGTCATCACCGCCAGGAAGGCGCGGTACAGGCTCCAGTCTGGATCGCTCATGCATTTATGCATGGCAGATCAAGACGGTTCGTCAATTCTCGTTTGGCCCGTCGTGAACGATCTTCCTGTCATCAACCCCGCCTCGCGGACCGACGGAGATCGACATGACCACGACTGAACGACGCATAGCCCTGGTGATCGGCGCGACCGGCGGCATCGGCGGCGAAGCCGCCTCGGCCTTGGTCCGCCACGGCTGGACCGTCCGGGCCCTGACCCGCCGCGCCCAGCCGGCCCGCGCCGGGATCGAGTGGATCGAGGGCGACGCCATGGTCACCGCCGACGTGGCCCGCGCGGCCAAGGGCGTCCAGCTGATCGTTCACGCCGCCAATCCGCCCGGCTATCGGAACTGGGGCAAGCTGGTGCTGCCGATGATCGACAACACCATCGCGGCCGCCAAGGCGGAGGGCGCGCGGATCCTGCTGCCGGGCACGGTCTACAACTTCGGCCTGGAGGCCTTCCCGCTGATCGACGAAACCGCGCCCCAGGCCCCGACCACCCGCAAGGGCAAGATCCGGGTCGAGATGGAGCGGCGGCTGAAGGCGGCTTCGGCCCAGGGGGCGTCGGTGCTGATCGTCCGGGCCGGCGACTTCTTCGGGCCCCACGCCGGCAACAACTGGTTCGGCCAGATGGTGATCAAGCCGGGCACGCCGGTGAAGTCGGTGACCGAACCCTCGGCCAAGGGCCTGGCCCATGCCTGGGCCTATCTGCCGGATCTGGCCGAGACCATGGCCCGGCTGCTGGACCGCGCCGATCGCCTGGCGGCTTTCGAGGTCTTCCATTTCGGCGGCCACCTGCTGGCATGGGGCGAGATGGCGGCCTCGGTACGGCGCGTGACCGGCCAGCCGAAGCTGCCGGTGATGGGGTTCCCCTGGTGGCTGGTCGTGGGGCTGTCGCCGGTCGTGCCGCTGTTCCGCGAGATGGCCGAGATGCGCTACCTGTGGCGCGAGCCGCTGGCCCTGGACGACCGCAAGCTCCGTGCGTTCCTGGGGGATGTGCCGCACACGCCGCTGGACTCAGCGATCACGTCCAGCCTGCGGGCGCTGGGGTGCCTTGATCACCCTCTCCCAGCGGGAGAGGGCGGGGCCCGCCTCGTAGCGGTGGGAAGGTGAGAGGTTACACCTTCACAGATTGGTCCCGAGCGCTCTGCCGGCACGCCGGCTGATGTTTTACCCCCTCACCCTCCCAAGCTTCGCTTGGGCCCCTCCCTCTCCCCATGGGAGAGGGTTTTGGAGGGGGGAGAAAGTCAGGCTTTCAGCTTCTCGATCAGGGCCATTGCCGCGGCGGGGTTCCTCACCTTCGCCCCGGCGATGAAGTAGGCGAAGACGTCGCCGCGCTTGGCCCAGGCCTGGGCCTGCTTGGCGATGCCGTCCAGTTCGTCCGAGGTCATGCCGGTCGGCTCGTCGGGTTTACTCGACATCAGGCGGGCATAGGTGAAGTCGGCGGTCGGCGCGTCGATGCAGGGCCAGGTCGGCTCCTCGTCGTCGACGGCGTAGACGATCGCCGCGCCGTACTTGGCGGCCAGGTCGTAGAATTCCTGGGTAGCGAAGGTCGGGCTGCGGACCTCAAGCGCGTGGCGCGCCGGCCGGCCGCCGATCTCCTTGGGCAGCAGCTTCAGGAAGCCCTCGAAGTCGACCGGGTCGAACTTCTTGGTCGCCATGAACTGCCAGTTGATGGGACCCAGCTTAGGGCCGAGCTCCTCCAGCCCCTGGGTCAGGAATTTCTGCATGGAGTCATTGTTCTCGGAGAGCACCCGGCGGTTGGTGCAGAACCGGCTGGCCTTGACCGCGAACACGAAGTCGTCGGGCGTCTCGTCGCGCCACTTCTGCCAGCTATTGGGCTTGAAGGTGGAATAGTAGGTGCCGTTGATTTCGATGCTGGTCAGCTTGGACGAGGCGTATTTCAGTTCGTCCTTCTGCTTCAGGTCGTCGGGATAGAAAGGACCGCCCCGCCAGGGCTCGAAGGTCCAGCCGCCAATGCCGCAGCGAATTGTTCCGGTCATCGGGCGTTCCCTTCCTGTTCTCGCGGCGCACCCTAGCAGCGGCCGCGAAAACCGGAAGCGGAAAAAGCTAGCGGCGGACCTGCAACTCCTGGACCTCGGCGCGGCCGCTGCGCTTGTCGAACACGCAGGTGGCCTTGCCGCGCGCGCCCTTCATGTGGCGCGGCTTGTAGACGCCTTCGAGGCTGGAGACGGTCACCGACTGGAAGGTGTCGCCATAGGCGGTGACGCGGACGTTGCGCAGCTCCTGGGCCGCGGCGATGCAGGCCTTGTCGGAGCGGACGCGCAGGTCGTTCCAGGATCCGGGCGTCGAGGCCTGGGCGGAGCCGGCGGCGAGGGTCAGCAGGGCGGCGGCGGTGAGGGCGATACGCATGGGAACTCCGACGTGGGGAATGGTGAGGCTTAACGTGCAAGGGCGACAGCCGGTTCACAGTCCCTCCCCCTGTGGGGGAGGCGATCGCGCAGCGATCGGTGGGGGGAGTTCTAGGATTGTCGATCCTGCCGGTGGTCGAGGGCGCAATATCCCCCCACCGGCCTTCGGCCGCCTCCCCCACAGGGGGAGGGACTGCGGCGGTCAGGCCCTCAGCACTCCACCCGATTAACGGAAAGCCCCACCGCCAATCCCCCCAGCGACGTCTCCTTATAGATCTCGTTCATGTCCTCGCCGGTGCGCTTCATGGTGGCGATCACCTTGTCCAGCGACACCGAGTGCTGGCCGTCGCCCAGCAGGGCCAGCCTCGCCGCGTCGATGGCCTTGATGGCGCCCATGGCGTTGCGCTCGATGCAGGGGATCTGGACCAGGCCGCCGATCGGGTCGCAGGTCAGGCCCAGATTGTGCTCCATGCCGATCTCGGCGGCGTTCTCGATCTGGTCGTTGGTCGCGCCGAGCGCCGCCGCCAGGCCCGCCGCCGCCATCGAGCACGCCACGCCGACCTCGCCCTGGCAGCCGACCTCGGCCCCGCTGATCGAGGCGTTGCGCTTGTAGAGCGCGCCGATGGCCGCCGCCGTCAGCAGGAACACCCGCACCCCCTGCGGCGTGCCGTTGTGGAAGCGGTGGTAGAAGCGCAGCACCGCCGGGATCAGGCCCGCCGCGCCGTTGGTCGGGGCGGTGACCACCCGGCCGCCGGCCGCGTTCTCCTCGTTGACCGCCATGGCCCACAGGTTGACGAAGTCCATGGCCGCCAGCGGGTCGCTGATCTGGCGCTCCATGCGGCCCTGGATGGTCTGGTGGATCTGGCGGGCCCGGCGCTTGACGTCCAGGCCGCCGGGCAGGACGCCCGTCTCGCGTATGCCGCGCTCGATGCAGGCCTCCATGGCCTCGAAGATGCGGTCCAGGCCCGCGTCCAGCTCGGCCTGGTCCATCCGCGCCAGCTCGTTGGCGCCCATCACCCCGGCGATCGATAGGCCCGCGTCTGCGGCCCGCTGCAGCAGGTCGGCGCCGCTTTCGAACGGGTGCGGGAGTTCGGGGCCTTCGTCGGGCGGGGTGTTGCGGCCCATCTCGCTCTCGTCGCGCACGAAGCCGCCGCCGATCGAGAAATAGGTGCGCTCGGCCAGCACCTGTCCGGCCTTGTCGTGGGCGGTGAAGGTCAGTCCGTTGGGATGCTGGGGCAGGCGCTCATGGCCGGCCCAGACGATGTCGCGTTCGGCGTCGAACCTGATCCCAACCTCGCCGCCCAGCTGGATCCACTGGCTGGCGGCGGCCTCGACCAGGGCCGCCTCGCCGGCGTCGGGGTCCAGCGTCGCGGGCACGAAGCCCATCAGGCCCAGGATCACGGCGCGGTCGGTGGCGTGGCCGCGGCCGGTCAGGGCCAGGGAGGCATAGAGCCGCGTCTCGACCCGGGCGACGGACGCCAGCTTGCCGGCGTCGCGCAGCCGGCTGACGAACAGGCCGGCGGCCGTCATCGGCCCCATGGTGTGGCTGCTCGACGGGCCGACGCCCAGCTTGAACAGATCGAAGACGGAGGCTGTCATTCAGATACCTCGCTCAACCCGATGAGGGCGGAGCGCCAATTCAGATACGCAAAAACCTGTCATCCCGGACGAGCGCGTAGCGCGAAGATCCGGGACCGCCGCCTGAGCGCCGCGCTTCCGGCGGTCCCGGATCGGCGCTTCGCTTGTCGGGGATGACAGGATAAAAATAGACCTACTTCCGGTCCGCTTTCGTCGTGTCGCGCAGCGCCTTGAACTCGGACCCCGCCTGCCATTCCGGCCAGGTCTTCGAATTGGCGAGGTCGGCGCCGATCTCGTAGAACAGGCCGATGTCCTGGGCCTGGCCGCTCAGGTCCCAGTCGGCGCTCCATTCGTCGGCGGGCTGGTGGTAGCGGTTGGCGGTGTAGTCCTCTTCCGCCTTCTGGCCCGCTTCCTTGCCGCCCTTGACCAGGTCCTCGCCCGAGCCGACCGAGATGGCCGGCACGCCGCGCTTGGCGAACGGGAAGTGGTCCGAGCGGTAGAAGTGGCCGGCCTGGGGCGAGGGGTCTGGCGTGAAATAGCGGCCATGGGCCTTGGCCTTGGCGACCAGCAGGTCCTGCAGGTCGACCTTGCCGTCGCCGGAGGTGGTGACGTCCTTGGACGGGCCGGCCGCCGACAGGGCGTCGATGTTCAGGTCGCTCACGGTCTTGGACAGCGGGAACAGCGGGTTCGACGCGTAGTATTCCGAACCCAGCAGACCGCGCTCCTCGGCGGTGACGGCGAGGAACAGGATCGAGCGCTGCGGGGCCGGCTGGCTCTTGAAGGCGCGGGCCAGCTCCAGGATGGCGGCGATGCCGTCGGCGTTGTCGATGGCGCCGTTGTAGATCTTGTCGCCCTTGGCGTCCGGCTGGCCGACGCCCAGGTGGTCCCAGTGGGCGCTGTAGATCACGGTCTCGTCCGGACGGGCCGAGCCCTTGATGCGGCCGGCTATGTTCTTGGACACGATCACCGAATGGTCGACGGCGTAGCTGGCCGAGAAGGTCGAGCCCTTCAATTCCACCGGCTTGAAGTCGCGGCTCTGGGCCTGCTTCTTCAGAGCGTCGAAGTCGAGGCCAGCCGACTTGAACAGCTCGACCGCCACGTCGCGCTGGATCCAGGATTCCAGGGCCGGGTGGCTCTTGGCCGGCTCCTTGCGGACGATGTCGAACATCGTGTTGGTGTTGGAGTTCTTGACCGTGGCCCAGCCGTACGAGGCCGGGGCGGTCTCGTGGACGATCAGCACCCCGGCCGCGCCCTGGCGGGCGGCTTCCTCGAACTTGTAGGTCCAGCGACCGTAATAGGTCATGGCCTTGCCGCCGAAGTCGCCCCCATCTTTCGTATTAGGCCCCGTCTCGAAGTCGGGATCGTTGATCAGCACGACCAGGACCTTGCCCTTCAGGTCCAGGCCCTTGAAGTCGTCCCAAGTGCGCTCGGGCGCCTTGACGCCATAGCCGACGAACACGATCGGGGCGTCCTTGATGGCGACGCTGTCGACATTGGTCATGGCCGCGCGCACGGCGATCTGCTCGCCCTGGGCCAGGGGGACGGCCTTGCCGCCGACGGTGAACTGGGCCGCGACCGGGCCCTTGATGTCGAACTTGCCCAGCGGCACGTCCTGGGTCCAGGCGCGGGTTCCGTCCTTCTGGACATCGCCGGCGGGCTCGAGGCCGATCGTCTTCATCTGGCCGACGATGTAGTCGACCGACTTGGTCTCGCCGGCCGTCGCGGGGCCGCGGCCCTCGAATTCATCCGACGACAGCACCTTGATGTGGGCCGACAGCTTGGCGGGGTCGATCTTTGGCGTGTCGGCCGCGTGAGCCAGCATAGGAGCGGCGATCAGGGCGGTCGCGAGCAGCAGGCGTTTCATCGGGCCTCTCTTTTGGAGCAGATCTTGGTCGTTGGCGCGGACCCTAGCCGTAGGCGCCGCGCGCGTCATCCTCCGACTTCGCCTGAAAATGTCGTCTGGGACCGTCCCGCGCCGTGCCGCGTTTGGACCCCGTGAAGATCGCCACCTTCAACATCAACAATGTCGTCAAGCGGCTCGACAACCTGATCGCCTGGCTGGCCGAGGCCGAGCCCGACGTGGTGTGTCTGCAGGAGCTGAAGGCCGAACAGGGCTGGTTTCCCGCCGAGCCGCTGGCCCAGATGGGCTACCACGCGGTCTGGAAGGGCCAGCGCAGCTGGAACGGCGTGGCGATCCTGGCGCGCGGCGTGGAGCCGGTCGTCACCCGCACGACCTTGCCGGGCGACCGCGAGGACGGTCAGGCCCGGTACATCGAGGCGGCGGTCAACGGGGTGCTGGTGGCCTCGCTCTACCTGCCCAACGGCAATCCTCGGCCCGGTCCGAAGTTCGACTACAAGCTGGCCTGGTTCGCGCGGCTGGTCGCCCACGCCGCCGACCTGCGCGCGTCGGGCGCGCCGGTGGTGCTGGCCGGCGACTACAACGTCGTGCCGACCGAGGCCGACATCTACCAGCCGCACAGCTGGAAGGACGACGCCCTGCTGCAACCGGAGGTCCGCGCCGCCTATCGCGCCCTGCTCGACCAGGGCTGGACCGACGCCCTGCGCGCGGTTCATCCCGAAGGGCCGCTGTGGACCTTCTGGGCCTATCTGCGAAACCGCTGGCCGGCCGACAAGGGCCTGCGCCTCGACCATCTGCTGCTGACGCCGGACCTGGCGGAACGGCTGGTCGACGCCGGCATCGACCGCTGGCCGCGTGGGGAGGAGGGCGCGAGCGACCACGCGCCGGTGTGGATAGAGCTGCAGGACTGACGGGGCCGCCGATGGGGACACGCGACGAGCGCATGTCCCTGGCCATCAAATCTCGCCGTTCAGAATCCGCGCATAGAGCGCCGGGTCGACGTTGCCGCCCGAGCAGACGATCGCCGCCGTCTGGCCCTTCAGGTCGATCTTGCCGGTCAGGGCCGCCGTCAGGGCGACGCAGCCGCCGGGTTCGACGACCAGCTTCAGCACCGAGAAGGCGTAGCGCATGGCCTCGGCCACTTCGGCGTCGGTGACCGCCACGATGCCGCTGAGGGTCTTGCTGTTGATCGCCCAGGTCAGCTCGCCGGGGATCGGGGTCAGCAGGGCGTCGCAGAACGAGCGGGCGTCCGGGTCGATGGTCTCGCGTTGTCCGGACTCCAGCGAACGCCGGGTCTCGTCGAAGCCGGCCGGCTCGGCGCCCCAGACCTCGGTCGAGGGCGACAGCGCCTTGACCGCCGTCGACACGCCGCCGATCAGCCCGCCGCCGCCGACCGGGCTGAGCACCTTGTCCAGCTGTACGCCCAGCGCCCGGGCCTGCTCGACGATCTCCAGTCCGGCCGTGCCCTGGCCGGCGATGATGTGCGGGTCGTCGTAGGACGGGACGACCACGCAGCCGCGCTGGTCGGCGATCTCCTTGGCGATGGCGACGCGGTCCTCGGTGAACCGGTCGTAGAATCGGATCTCGGCCCCGAAGCCGCGCGTGCCCGCGACCTTCACCGCCGGGGAGTCGGACGGCATGACGATCAGGGCCGGACAGCCCAGAAGTTGGGCCGCCAGGGCCACGCCCTGGGCGTGGTTGCCCGACGAGAAGGCCACGACCCCGCGCTTGCGCTCGTCCTCGGTCAATTGGGACAGGCGGTTGTAGGCGCCGCGGAACTTGAAGGCCCCGGCCCGCTGCAGGGTCTCGGGCTTGATCAGCACCCGGCCGCCCAGGCGCGCGTTCAGCGCCGGGCTCTCGATCAGCGGGGTGCGGACCGCCTGACCTTCGAGGCGGGCGGCGGCGGCTTGGATGTCGGATAGGGCAATGCTCATGCAGGAACATCTAGTGTCCTCCAAGCGTCGCCGAAACCCTTTGCGAGCTGCGCCGTTCAGGGGATAAGAGGACACACGATTTCGCTGGGGAGCCTTCCGTGAAGAAAGCCTTGTTCGCCGCCGCGGCCTGCGCCGCCGTGGCCGTCGCCGCGCCCGCTTTCGCCGGCGAAGCCTTTGTCGGCGTCTACAAGCACGACGTGACCTTCCTGGGCGAGGCCGTCGGCCTGGGCGCCGCGGGCCGCGAGGACGGCGTGGACGTCCATCTGGGCTACCGCACCAACAGGATCGAAAGCCTGCGCTGGCTGGGCAAGCCCCAGGTCCACGCCATGGTCTCGATCAACAGCGAGAACACCTCCAACTTCGTGGCCGCCGGCTTCGACTGGCGGATCGAGCTGGGCAAGCCGGGCGGCTTCTATCTGCGCCCGGGCATGGGCCTGGCCTATACGGACGGCGAGGCCGGCCTGCCGCCCGTCAACGCCCCGGGCCTGACCCCCGAGGAGATCCAGCGGCGACTGGTGCTCTACAACACCCGCATCGACTTCGGTTCGCAGGTGCTGTTCGAGCCGGAACTGGCTCTGGGCTACGACATCAACGACAGCTGGTCGACCGAGCTCAGCTACACCCACCTGTCGAACGGCCAGATCTTCCACCAAGGCAAGAACCAGGGGCTTGACGACGTCGGGGTCCGGCTGGTCTACAAGTTCTGAACCGGGCGGCCCCCTTTCGAAGGCGGGCCGTCACGCCGATCACAAGAGATGAAACGTCCGCCGCCGAGTCCTGTCGAAGGGCCGCGGGCGCCTTTCGGCAGGTGATAAGGCATATCTGAACATGGCCAATGTGACCGTTGTCGGCGCCCAATGGGGCGACGAGGGCAAGGGCAAGATCGTCGACTGGCTGTCCAACCGGGCCGATGTCGTCGTTCGTTTCCAGGGCGGCCACAACGCCGGCCACACCCTGGTGGTCGACGGCAAGGTCTACAAGCTGGCCCTGCTGCCGTCGGGCGTGGTGCAGGGCAAGCTCTCGGTCATCGGCAACGGCGTGGTGGTCGATCCCTGGCACCTGCTGGGCGAGATCGCCAAGATCGCCGAGCAGGGTGTGATCATCGGCCCGGACCTGCTGGTGCTGGCCGACAATGCCTGCCTGATCCTTCCGCTGCACAAGGACCTGGACCAGGCCCGCGAGGCCGCCTCCACCCAGAAGATCGGCACCACCGGCCGCGGCATCGGCCCGGCCTACGAGGACAAGGTCGGCCGTCGCGCCATCCGCGTCGCCGACCTGGCCGATCCCGAAGCCCTGAAGCCCAAGATCGCGCGCCTGCTCAGCCACCACGGCGCCCTGCGCCGGGGCCTGGGCCTGCCCGAGGCCGACGGCGAGGCGCTGTTCGACCAGCTGATGGAGATCGCGCCGAAGATCCTGGCCTACGCCCAGCCGGCCTGGCGCCTGCTGGATCAGGCCCACAAGGCCGGCAAGCGCATCCTGTTCGAAGGGGCCCAGGGCGCGCTGCTGGACGTCGACCACGGCACCTATCCGTTCGTCACCTCGTCCAACACCGTCGCCGGCCAGGCCGCCGCCGGTTCGGGCATGGGTCCCAAGGGGCCGGGCTACGTGCTGGGCATCGTCAAGGCCTACACCACCCGCGTGGGTGAAGGCCCGTTCGCCTGCGAGCTGGACGACGAGGTCGCCAAGCACCTGTCGACCGTCGGCCGCGAGGTGGGCGTCAACACCGGCCGGGCGCGTCGCTGCGGCTGGTTCGACGCGGTGCTGGTGCGCCAGTCGGTGGCCATCAACGGCATCGACGGCATCGCCCTGACCAAGCTGGACGTGCTGGACGGCCTGAAGACCCTGAAGATCTGCGTGGGCTACAGGATCGGCGACCGCGAGGTCGACTATCTGCCGGCCGGCATGCGCGATCAGGCCGCGGCCGTGCCGATCTACGAGGAAATGGAAGGCTGGAGCGAAAGCACCGCCGGCGCCCGCTCGTTCAAGGACCTCAACGCCAACGCTATCAAGTATGTGCGCCGCGTCGAGGAACTGATCGGCGCCCCGGTGGCCCTGCTGTCGACCAGTCCCGAGCGCGACGACACCATCCTGATGCGCGATCCGTTCCAGGGCTGATCGGTCGGGTTTTCGACGGCCGATTAGCGATTGCTTAGCAGGCCTGGGCCTATGACGGCGGCTTCTCCAGGGAGGTTCGCCGTCGTTGGCCGCTGCGCGTCGTTTAATGAAGTCCGCGAACAAGGCGGATCGGCTGACGCGCAGCCTGCGGGCGCTTGACCGCGAGGCTTCGACCAGCCGCGTGCTCAACCTGCTGGCCATCGAGACCCGCAGCGGCCACCGGCCTGAACACGCCGAAGCGCCGCTGTTCCGCAACCGCATCCTCAACTCGGCCTTGCTGGTGAAGCACCGCCTGCGGGCCGACGACATCTTCCTTTTCGACGAGGTGCGCCCGAGCGCCACCAAGGTCATCATCCCGTTCGAGCGCAGCGATCTTGGCCTTGGCGGCCAGTCGTTCTTCGTGGGACAGCGCGGCTGGGTCGACCTGCTGCGCGAGGCCTGCAACGAACACACCGACATGGCGCGCGACATCGCGACGCTGAAGCTCATCGACCAGCTTCCGTCCCTGGACCCCTTCCTGCTGCGCGAGCATCTGCGCCGCCACGGCATGTCGGTGGCGCCCAGCTACTTTTCGCTGTCGGGCGCGGACATGGAGCAGATGCAGAGCTTCGTGTCGGTCCAGATCTCGCACCTGATCGACCTGGCCTATCGCGACGCCAACCGGACCGCGCCGGGCGCCCACGCCGCCCGCCTGGTCGAGGCCCTGCTGTCGACCGACGTCGACGAGCGGCTGGAGCCGCTGCGCAAGACGCTGATCATGGACGGCGAGAGCTTCAAGGAAGGCGTCTTCAGCTGGAAGGGCTTCCTCTACTACAAATGGACCCTGACCCGGCTGTGGTCGGAGCTGGAGACCGTGGGCGACGAGATCGCCCGGCTGACGGTCACCGGCGGCAATCGCGACGCCGACACCCAGCGCTATCTAGACGAAACCCGCAAACGCGTGCGGCAGGGCCTGCTGGTCGAGCGCAAGGCGATCATGCGGTCGCTGGACGTCTATGACCGCGCCTTCGACGGCCTGATCGACCACGGCAGGCCCCAGGGATTCCGCGAATTCCTGCTGCGCGCGCCCGAGATGTTCCTGTCGCTGGGCGAGAGGGTCGGGGTGCTGGCCCACATCGCCACCTTCTGGCGCTATCGGTTCCCGCTGGGCACGCCGCTGATGGCCGATCTGGACGACGCGGTCGACATCCTGGCGGATTTCGACTCCGGCCTGAGCAGCAGCCTGGCCATCTGACGGACGTTCCGTCGCGATCCGTCGCCATCAAGTGGATTTTTACCATCGCCCGCCTATTGTGCGGGCGAAAGACTTTTGGAGCTTCCGAGGCCCGTGTTCGACGGCAACATCCGCACCTTGCAGCGTATCGCGGCGAAGATGCAGCGCGTGCTGATCGTCGACCCGAACACGGCCGCCGTGCGCCTGCTGGCCGACCAGCTGCGTCACGTGGGCCACATCCAGATCTTCAACGCCGCGAGCATCGAGGCCGGCTGGGGCATGGCCCGCACGGTCGACCCGATGCTGGTCTTCGTCGAGCACGCCTCCAGCGGCTGCGATGGTCTGGCCCTGGCCAAGAAGATCCGCCGCAGCGACCTGGCCTGCCGCGAGAACCCGATCATCATGTGCACCGCCGAGGCGACGGCCGAAGCAATCTTCGGCGCGCGCGACGCGGGCATCCACGAGTTCATGCGCAAGCCGTTCACGATCAAGGATCTGGAGCGCCGGCTCGAGGCGGTGACGCTGAAGCCCCGCGACTGGGTCGAGGCCGTGCAATATGTCGGGCCCGACCGCCGCCGCTTCAATTCGGCCGAGTATACGGGACCGCGCAAGCGCAAGGCCGACGCCAGCGGCACGCCGGCGGCGCGTCTGTCGCAGGCCCTGCGCATCGTCAAATCGGCCGCCCAGGCGCTGGATAGCGATCCGGCCCAGGCCCGGCGCGCCCTGGCCGCCCAGGCCGTCGAACTCAAGAAGGTCGGGGAAGCGGTCAAGGACACCCGCCTGATCGAGGCCGCCGTCGCCCTGGAGGCCTGCACGGCCGGCGGCATGGCGCGCACCGAACTGGTCAAGCGCATGGACGCCCTGTTGGGCTTCATGGTCGAGGACGACAACGGCGGCCGCGGCGCGGCCTAGATCGTTTCGTCTCGCGAAACGGCGGCGACGAAACTTACGAATTCTCGAAAGAGCCGGGCCGCCGGATGATCGCGCTCCATTCGATTGGAGATGCGCCCATGATGGCCCTGGCCGTAAGTCTCGTCCTCGCCAACGCAACCCCGCAAATGGCGATCGCCGCCTATGGGCGCGCGATGGAAACCAACAACGTCGCCGAAATGAGCGCCGCCTTCCAGCCCAGCGCCATCATGTATTGCACCGGCCCCGAGGGCGTGCGCGCCACCTATCAATCCCAGTGGAAGGCCCGGCTGCGCGCGGCGCCGCTGCCCGAGGCGCCTGTGTCGACCACGATCGAATGGCTGGACGCCGATCAGACCACGGCCGTGGCCCGGGCGGCGGCGGTGCGGGGAACCCGAACCTTCACCGATTATCTTCTTCTCGCCCGCCTGGGCGGTGACTGGAAGATCGTCGGCAAGCTGTGCCAGGCTGGCGCGGCGGCCGATCCGGTCGCCGAAGCCGCGATCGGGGCCGTGATCGACGCCAAGCTGGCCTCGGACCGTCATTGGGATCCCGATCTTCTGCTCAAGTCGATCGACCCGCGCGCCTTGGTCATGACTGTGGAGGATGGCCAACTGGTCGCCGCCAGCGTCGCCGAGTGGCAGGCGCGCTACGCCGAGCGTCGCGTCGCCTCGCCCGACAATCCGGTGGTGGAGATCGATCGCAAGGTCGATGCCCGCGGTTCGATCGGCGTCGCCCGCTGGTCGTTCCGCACCCCCGCCGGCAGGACCTGGACCGATCGCGCCCTGGTCCTCAAGACCGACCAAGGCTGGAGAATGATGGCTCTGCTGTTCGTCGGCGACTAGTCGTGATTGACGCTTTGGCGATCTGACAAAAAAGGGCGGCGTTCTCGCGAACGCCGCCCTTCTTCGTCTCGGATGGCGTCCCGGCCTAGAAGGCCAGGCGGGCGATCAGCTGGAACACCGGACCGGCGTTCTCGCGCTCGATTTCGTACTCGTCGAAGCTCCGGTCGTTCTGGTCTTCGATGGTGGTGAACTTGTTGAAGGTTTCCTTCTTCTCGGCGTCCAGCAGATTGGAGCCGGTCAGGCGGATCGTCAGGTCCTTGCCGATCCGCTTTTCGAGGAAGATCTCCAGGTCGCCGTCATAAGTGGTGGTGACTTCCTCGCCCACGACGCGGCTGTAGGCCTCGCCCTGCTTGCGATAGGTCACGCCGAACGCCGCGCCCCAGGTCGGCACGTCCTGGATGAAGCCGATATTGAACACGTAGTCCGACTGGCTGTTGAACTTGCGCGATCCGAACTCGTCGTTCACATCGCTGTCCAGCCAGGAGTAGTTCAGGAACACGCCGGTGTTCTCCAGGCCGATCACCGTCAGCGGCGTCGACAGGTCGAACTCGATGCCCCAGACCTTGCCGTCGCCGGTGTTGCGGGCCGAGTAGACGAAGGTGCCGGGACCCTCGTCGCCTTCCGCGCCGGTGTTGCTCAGCTCGATCAGGTCCTTGACCTTGCGGTAGAAGACGTTGACCCCGGCCACGCCCTGCTTGCCCATCCGGTGCTCGTAGCCGACGTCCAGGCCCCAGGCGCTTTCCGGCTTCAGTTCCGGATTGCCGATGAAGTCGTTGTCGCCCAGCTCGGCGGTCAGCAGGGCCGGCGACAGGTAGTCGAAGCTGGGACGGCGGATGGTGCGCGCGCCCGACACGTAGACCTGATCCTCGGTGGTGAGGTTGTAGCGCACCGAGGCCGACGGCAGCAGGAAGTTGTAGTCGACGTCTGTGGTCGAGGGGACCGTGCGGTCCTGCAGGGTGACGTCGGTGGTCTCGTAGCGCAGGCCGGCTTCCCACTTCAGCGCGCCCGACTTGCCGTCCAGCATCACGTAGGGGTCCAGGCGGGTCTGTTCGAACGCCGCGTCGCCGCCGTCGATCACCGCATAGGGGCCGAAGGGCGGCGGGTTGGCGGCGGGCAGGTTGTAGCGATTGCGCGGAACCTCGGTGACCAGCAGGTCGCGCTGCTTCTTCTCATACTGCAGGCCGAACTGCAGCTGCACGCCTTCGCTCAGGTCGCGCTTGTGCTCGAGCTTGGCCGAGAATTCGGTGTCTTCCAGGTCGGTCTTGGACTTGTCGCGGGTGATGCGGTCGCCGTCCGGATAGGGCGTGGCGTCGCGCAGGTACTCGGTCTCGTCCTCGAACTCGGCTTCCTTGTCCTTGAACGAGGCGTAGCCCAGCTTCACGCTGGTTTTGCCGCCGAACATGTCGTGGCTGTACTTGCCGTTGAGCGAGTAGCTGTCCTGCTCGATGTCGACGTCGTTGTCGTTCAGCGTCGACAGGTTGGCGTTGTTTCGGATGTCCTTGTTGTACTCGATCGAGTCTTCGTTCTGGTAGCGGTCGGTGTGGACGTAGAAGCCGCTCAGGTCGAGGTCGCCGCCGGCCAGCGGGGTCTGGTAGCTGGCGTTGAACGAGTAGTCGGTGCCGTTGCGCACGTCCGTCTGGACTTCGCTGTTGTTGATCGGCGCGCCCGGCTCGTCATAGCGCAGGCTGGTCTTGTTCTTGGGGTTGCGGCGGCCCTGGATGTTGGCGCCGACAAGCAGGCGGCCGGGGCCGACCTGGCCGCCCCACACGCCGCCGACGGTCTCGCGGATGCGCTTGTCGTCGAACATCAGCGCGCCGACGCGCATGAAGCCGCCGTCCAGCGAATAGGAGTCGCGCAGCACGATGTTCAGCGCGCCGGCCACGGCGTCGCCGCTACGGTTGGCCGAGGCGCTGCGGACGATCTCGATCCGGTCGATCAGTTCGGCCGGGATGCGGTCCACGAAGAAGGCTGAGTCGGCGCCCGAACCGAACGCGCCCGAACCGGAGCCGGCGCCGGGCACCTTCTCGCCGTTGATCAGGATCTGGGTGTAGGCGGGGTCGAGGCCGCGCAGGCGGACGCCGTCCGATTCCAGCACGTCCGACAGGAAGGCGACGCTGGGCACGCGCTTGAGGGCGTCGCCGGCGGTCAGGGGTTCGAAGCGCTGGAAGTAATCCAGGCCGTAGTCGAGGACCGGGGC
This sequence comes from Caulobacter sp. 05L422, assembly GCF_056397765.1. NCBI lineage: Bacteria > Pseudomonadati > Pseudomonadota > Alphaproteobacteria > Caulobacterales > Caulobacteraceae > Caulobacter > Caulobacter sp. 05L422. Next base: position 79,849 of record NZ_JBFTOB010000021.1, read on the forward strand.
GGCCTGGTCGGTGCGGTTGCGATAGGCGATCTGGGCCTGAACGACCAGTTCGGAGGCGGTGGCCGGCGCTTCGGCGGCCGTGGCGATCGGCGCGTCGGCGTCGGCGGCGTGAGCCGCGGCGGCCAGGGCCAGGGGCGCGAACGCGGCCAAGGCGAACAGCATGGTCTTCTTCATTGTGAGTACCCCCATCGTCGGCGCGGCCGTTGACGCGGCCGTTCGCACGTGATTTCACGCGGCGGGGCATAAATTCGCCGTCATCTTGGGGCCAGTGATGTTTACTCGACAGTTTTGTTTCAATTTTGCGACAGCGCTGGGAATTTCTCTCCTTCTTGCCGGCTGCAAGCCCGCGGATCCCGAGGCGAAGTCGGACTCGGCCAAGATGCTGGTGGGGGTGGGAACGCCCGTTCCGGCGGCAGGCGAGACCCAATCGGTCGCCACCCAGCGCGCCGACGCGGCCGACGATCCCGAGATATGGGTCGATCCGCGCGATCCGTCCCGCGGGGTGATCTTCGGAACCGACAAGCAGGCTGGTCTGTACACGTACGATCTCAAGGGCGCCGTCACTGGCTTCATTCCCGACGGCAAGCTCAACAATGTCGATCTTCGTGGCGGATTGGCCACGGCGAAGGGCGAACGGGTGCTGGTCGCGGCCAGCGATCGCGGACGAATCGGCGCGGCGCTCTACCTGATGGATCCGGCCACCCTGAAGGTCGAACCCTGGGGCCTGGCGCCGCTCGACCTGGCCGAGCCCTACGGCCTGTGCATGGGCCGGCGGGGCGACGCCTTCATCGTCATCGTCAACGGCACCGACGGCCAGGTGCGCCAGCTGCGCATCGCCGTGGGGGCCGACGGCAAGCCCGTGGCGACCGAGGAGCAGCGCTTCGCGGTCGGCAGCCAGACCGAGGGCTGCGTCGTCGATGACGCCAGGGGCGTGCTCTACATCGGCGAGGAGGCCAAGGGGATCTGGCGCTACGATCTGAATCCGGCCAAGGGCGCCGCGCGCACCCTGGTGGCCGGCGCGCCTTCGGACATGCTGAAGCCCGACGTCGAGGGGCTGACCCTGCTGCGCGAGGGCCAGAAGACCTGGCTGATCGCCTCCAGCCAGGGCGACAGCGCCTTCGCGCTGTGGCGGGTCGACGGCGCGCAGCCGACCTATGCCGGGCGCTTCTCGGTGGTCGCCGCCAAGGGCGTCGACGGGGTGACCGGCACCGACGGCGTCGCGGCGCTGGGCGGCGTGGTCGGGCCCTATGCCGAGGGGCTGGTGGTCATGCAGGACGATGTCGACGTCGAGGGCGAGACGCCGTCCACGGACCGCCAGCGGCAGAACTTCAAACTGGTCGACTGGCGGACGGTGAAGGCGGCGCTGAAGCTGGACGGCCGCTAGCGCGCCAGCCAGCGGCGCAGGGCGTTCGCCAGAAACTGCTCAGCCAATTTGTACAGGTTGTCGCCCCGCCGTCTCGACGGGGCGTTTCCTTGGGGGTCAGGCCAATTCGAAGCTGCCGCTGATCAGGAGATTCGTCCCGGCCGTGCCGATATAGGCGCCAGCGTAGTCGCGTACGACCACAGCCGCGCCGACCACCAGGACCGACAGAGCCTTCGCCGTTGCGCCATCGACGCCCGCGAGAGGGCGCCAAGAGGTGGAGGGGCTCACCGGTAGGGAAATCACGAGATAGCCGCTGGCGCTCCCGGCGCCCGTGATCGCGACGGATAGCGAGACAAAGCAGGTCTTTCCCTCGACGCGCATCTGACCCGCGGCCGTGTAGCCGCCAAGGGAGCCGAAGGCCGCACTGACCGTGGGCGAGAAGGTCGATGGGATGATCGCCCCCGCGAGATCGCCGGCGGGCGCGGTGTTCGGGCCGGACGCCGTGGTGACGGAAACATTGGAGGGATTGCCCGCCAATGTGTAGCGCACCCCGACCCTGTCGGTGGTCGAGCCGGCGCCGTCCAGGCCGCCGCCGAGGACGCCAGTGACGCTCACGGTCCTGCATCCCGGGCCGATGCTGATGGCCGCGTCCAGCGGCGGCGTGGAGTTGTAGAAGCCGCGGAGGTTCCAGGCTCGGGCGTTGATATCGACGTTCACGTTGCGCGCGGCTTCCAGGCAGGCCACGTCGCCGATGAAGGCGCGGTACTGCCCTCGTAGGTCCAGACCGGTGACCGAGACGTCGCCCGACGCCGCGCCCTCGTAGATGTCGCCAGCCGCGTCAGATACGCCGCGGTAGCCGTTGCCCTGGAAATTGTGCTCGTGCGGCGCCCAGGTGATCTGGGCGCAGGACGCTCCGCCGCTGCGGTCGATCAGCAGGCCCGCGCGGTGATTGGCGTCGATGAAGGCGTCGCGAAGGGAGAAGGCCGAGAGGATGACGCCCGGCGTGGCGAGCAGGCGGACAGCCGCCCAGCCAAAAGCGCCCATATAGCCGCCGTACCAGCGCACGCCCTCGCTGCATTGGATGTCGAGGCCGTACAGCGCGCCGATGTTATCGATGACATCGGTGGTGACGTGACCGCCCGGCCAGGTGATCGGCCGCTTGGGGGAGGTCACTCCGCCGATGCGGCATGCGTAGAATTCCCAGTCCGTCGGGATCGGTCGTAGCTCGCCGGGGGGAGCGGGGCCAGGAAGCAGCGAGATGGCCGATCGACCAATCTGGAAGCTCGGATCACTCCAATCCCAAACGTCGGTGAGGCATTCCACGCCAATGAACGTGTTACGCAGCCCGCCCGTGCAGTAGAACTGGTGAACGAGGCCGCTCACCAGCAGGTCGCTGAAGTTCGAATGACCCACCAGCGGCAGGACGAAATGGGAGCCCCTGGTGATCGGGTTCTGGTAGGCGCCCGGCGTGTTCGGGACTTCCCAACCCGCGCCGTGGTCGTGATAGAGCGCGAAGCCGTGCGCCCCGCCGCCGTTGTACCCGCTAGCATACTCGAAGGTGTTGCCGTAGTCCGCCGTGCGCTTGAGAAATGTATTGATCGAGCCCATGCCGGCCAGAACCACGCCATGGGGCACGGTGATCGTCGACGACAGCCGGCTGAAGCCCGCCGGCATTTGGACGATTCTCGTGCTGCTCGCAGCCGCGTGATTGATCGCCGCCTGGATGGCCGTGGTGTTGTCGCGGTCGTCGAAAACCGCGCCGAAGTCGCGGACGTCGACTGCGGCCATGAGCGCGCGATCCTTCGGCGAGAAACTGGTCGTGGCGCCCGTGGCCACGAAACCGAGCCCGGCCGCGCGCGCCGCAACGGCGTCGACCGTGGTGCGCACGTCCGTGCTGGCTTGGGAGACAGGCAGTGGCTCGGCGCCGGTCAGGCCGGCAGCGGCTGGAAGGACCGCGATATCGTTGGACAAGCGGCTGCTCCTTGGCGCACCGGGGACTCAACTATTTGCTGCATTGGTTCCCATGCAAGTCAAGATTGTTTCGGAATCAGCGCCCTTCTCGTACTAGCCAGCGGCGCAGGGCGGCGTTGACCGCGTCCGGCGCTTCCATCGGCGTCATGTGGCCGGCGTTTGGGATGATCACCATGTGCGAGCAGCCGATCGCGTGGGCCATCTCGTGCTGGCCGGCCAGCGGGGTGATGGCGTCGTGCTCGCCGCAGATGATGACCACCGGGCAGCGCAGGGCCCGCAGGGCGGCCGCGCCGTCCTCGCGGGCCAGGCCGTTCTGGCGCAGGAACACCTCGCGGCCCAGCCGCTGGGTCATGGCCTGGATGCGGCCGGTCAGGTCCTTGTCGGAAAGGCGCGTCGGGTCGACATAGCTGGCCATCAGCCGGTCGGCGACGCCCAGGAAGGCCCCCTCGCCGCTGGCCGCGGCGTTGACCGCGCGGCGCTGGGCGGCCCGTTCGGGGGTGTCGGCGCGGATGGCGGTGTCGATCAGGGCCAGGCGCTCGATGCGTTCGGGCGCGATCCGGGCGATCTCCTGGGCCACGTAGCCGCCCATCGAGAACCCGGCCAGGGCGAAGGTCGGCTCGGCGTCGGCCAGCACCTGCTCGGCCAGCTCGCGCAGGCTTTCGCCCCGCGTCAGGTCGGCGACCTGGCAGCGGACGACGTCGGCCAGGCCGCTGACCTGGTCGCGCCACAGCTCGGCGTCGTTCAGCAGGCCGGGCAGCAGGATCAGTTGGGGAAGAGCAGCGGTCATGAAAAACGCCCCGGACCTTGCGATCCGGGGCGCTCCGTTCTTCAGGTCAGAGCCTTCTTAGGCTTCGACCATGTTCTTGGCGATGGCGGCTTCGCGCATCGACTTCTGCAGCTTCTCGAACGCCCGGACCTCGATCTGGCGGACCCGCTCGCGGCTGACGCCGTACTGCGAGGCCAGGTCTTCCAGGGTGGTCGGGTCGTCCTTCAGGCGCCGCTCGGTGAGGATGTGGCGCTCACGATCGGTCAGTTCGACCATGGCCTCCTCGAGCAGGCTCATCCGCATGGACTTTTCCTGGCTCTCGGCGACGACGGTCTCCTGCGAAACCTGATCGTCGTCGGCCAGCCAGTCCTGCCACTCGCTCTCGCCGTCGGCGCGCAGCGGCGCGTTCAGCGAGGCGTCGGGACCGCCCAGACGGCGGTTCATCGAGATGACCTCGCTGTCCAGCACGCCCAGCTTGGTGGCGATGGCGCTGACCTGGTCGGGACGCAGATCGCCGTCCTGGAAGGCCTCGATCTGGCTCTTGGCCTTGCGCAGGTTGAAGAACAGCTTCTTCTGCGCGGCGGTCGTGCCCATCTTCACCAGCGACCACGAGCGCAGGATGTATTCCTGGATCGAGGCGCGGATCCACCACATGGCGTAGGTGGCCAGGCGGAAGCCCTTGTCGGGCTCGAACTTCTTGACGGCCTGCATCAGACCGACATTGCCCTCGGAGATCACCTCGCCGATCGGCAGGCCGTAGCCGCGATAGCCCATGGCGATCTTGGCGACGAGACGCAGGTGGCTGGTGACCATCTTGTGGGCGGCTTCGCTGTCCTGATGCTCTTTCCAGCGTTGGGCGAGCATGAACTCCTCGTCCTTGGCCAGCATCGGGAACTTGCGGATCTCGGTGAGGTAACGCGACAGGCCGCCGTCCGGCGACATCACCGATAGTGAATTCACGGCCATGGAAAACTATCCCCTTGGTGTGGACCCGCCCGTCAACCGCGCGCCACCATCCCCACCGGAATGGGTCAGATAGGAAGGCGTTGCGGCTAAGGTAAGGTCGATAACGTATTTGTAATGTCCGACACCCGGACTCGGGTATTGGCCCTTCGAAAGTGAGAATGAACGTTCATTCTCACTTTTTCAAGCGCAAAATGCCGCGCGACGCGACGTCACCTTCAAAGGGCCTTCCCCGAGGGGATTTCAGAGCCGGCCGACGGACAGCTCGGCCCGCACGCCGGGGGCGTTGTCGTGGTAGGTCAGGGTCCCGCCCATCTGACGGACCAGGGCATCCATCATCTTGCTGCCGAAGCCGACGCGCGGACCTTGCTTGCCGCCGCCCTGGTCGGCGACGATCAGGCGAAGGCGATCACCGTCCTCGACCAGACCGATGTCCAGCCGGCCGGGCTTGCCGTGGTAGGCGTACTTGACCGCGTTGATGAACAGCTCGGTGACCACCAGGCCGATGATCACCGCCTTGTCGGTGGGCACGGTCACCGGCGCGGCGTCGACCCGCAGGTGGCGGCCCCAATCCTCGTCCAGCGTGCCGACCATCTCCTCGGCCAGTTCGGTCAGGTAGCGGTCCAGCGCCACGGTCTCCAGCTGGTCGCCGCGATAGAGCCGCCGGTGGACCAGGCCCACGGCGGTCAGGCGGCGGCTGGCTTCCTCCAGGGGCGCGCGGGCCACCGGATCCTCGAGGGCCTTCATCTGGATGGTCAGGAAGCTGGCGGCCAGGGCCAGGCTGTTCTGCACCCGATGGTTCACCTCGCGCAGCAGGAAGTCCTTCTGGCGCAGCAGCTCGTCCTTGTCCTGCAGGGTGGCGCGCAGGTGGTTGTTCAGCTCGGCGGTGCGGCGGGCGCGGCGCAGGTCGATCAGGTCGTCGCGCAGCCGCAGGGCGGCGGCGGTCTCGACCGCGGTCCAGGGACGCGACCGGCCGCGCACGGTCTGGGTCCAGGCGTCGAACGAGGCGCGCGGGGTCAGGACCCCGTCGGGCGTTGTCGCCTTCACCGGCTCGCCCGCCCAGCGCACGGTCTCGACCTGTTCGGCCCGGGTCCACAGGATGGCCAGCAGGGGCGAGCGCTCGACCACTACGCCCATCAGGCCCGAGGCCAGGGTGCGGAACGAGACGGCTTCGGGAATCTCGGCGGGCGCCTGGTCGGTGGCGGCCACCCCGTCGGCGGCGTTCTCCATCAGCCAGTCGCGCAGCATCGCAGGGGCCGGGTAGGGCGGCAGCTTGCCCGCCACCTCGATGCGCTCGTCGCGGAACACCGCCACGCCGTCGGCGCCGGCCAAGCGCTGCAGGTCGCGCAGATGCTCTTCCAGGGCCAGGTCGGCGTTGTCGGCGCGCGCCAGGGCGTGGATCATGTCGTCGCCCAGCGACCGCAGGCGCAGGCGCTCGTGATAGGTCTCGGCGTCCTCCTTGGCCTTGATCTGGCGGGCCAGGCCCCCGGCCAGGGCGCGGCAGGCGGCGCGGATGTCGTAGGGCAGCAGGCGCGGCGTCTCGTGGTGGCAGGCGATCAGCCCCCAAAGCCGCCCGTCCTTGATGACCGACACCGAGGCCGAGGCGGTCACGCCCATGTTGCGCAGATACTGCAGGTGCACCGGCGAGACGCTGCGCAGGGCGCAGTCGCTCATGTCCAGCAGGGGCTCCATCGGCGGCAGCAGCGGGGCGGGGACGTAGACCGCGTCGGGGATCACCCGCACGAGGTTGCGCACGTAGAGGGCGCGAGCCTGCTTGGGGATGTCGCTGGCCGGGAAGCGGTGGTTGAGGAAGGGCTGGACGTGGGGTGCGCGGCTTTCGGCCACCACCTCGCCGGCGTCGTCCTCGCCGAAGCGATAGACCATCACCCGGTCGAAGCCGGTCAGGTGGCGGAACTCCAGGGCCGCGCGGTCGTACAGGGTCTTCAGGCCCGGGCAGCGCTCGAACGCGGCGGCCGCAGACTCCAGCTGGGCCAGGATCTGGGCGCCGGTCAGGGCCATGTCGAGGCCCGGTTCGACCTCGACCAGCACCTTGTCGGCCTGGAAGCTGGCGCTGACGTCGAAGGCGCGATCGGCCACGCGCAGGGCCCCGACGAAACCGCCGCCGCTGCCCGAGGCGGTGACGGCGGCGATGCGCCGGGCGACGGCGTCGCCGAGCACCGCGCCGGCGGTCGCCCCGATCCACGCCTCCGCGCCCAGAAGCCCGGCCACGTCGCCGGCCGCGTGGCGGATCTCCAGCGTGTCGCGGTCCAGCACCAGCAGCACGCCGTGCGGCTGGATCGCGCCGGGAATGTGGATCGGCTCGCGGTCGCAGGACGCGATCTGCTCGGCCGTGGGGCCCGTCACGGGATCGGGCGTGGTCATGCCGGAACCCCGCACATCCAGGCTTCCATCTGGGCGAAGGCCGAGCGGGCGCCGCGGGCCGCGGCGGCCTTGTCGTCGGCGCGCTCCAGTACGGCGCAGAAGGCCTTCCAGCGGATGCCGGTCGCCTCGCCGTAGCCCTGGAAGAAGCTCAGGCCCTCGGGCGACAGGCCGCGCAGGCGAAGCTGCTTGTCGATGACCCGGCCGCCCAGGGTCGAGCCTTCCAGCACATAGAGGAAGCCCAGGGCCTCGCAGCGTCCGGTCGGGGCGGCCAGCGGGGCGTCGGCCGGCGGCGCGGCTTTCAGGGCCGCGATGTCGCGCTCCAGGGCCGGGGCCTTGCGGCGGGCGTCGAACTCCAGGTCCGGCTCGTCGGCCAGCACGCGCGCAAGGGCGGCTTCGGCGGGACGATAGAAGGCCAGGAACCGGCCGACCATCTCGCGGCGACGGACGGGATCGGCGACGCGCGCGAAGACGTCCAACCGAGCTTCCAGGCCGTCGTGCAGGTCACGGGTGGCCGAGCGCAGGTGATCGAGGATCGGCGATGTCATCAGGCGATTGTATTCCCGTGGCCAAGGCCGAGTCTCAGACCATAGCTCTCAATGAACATGTTCACTGTCGGCTATGCGACCCAAGGCGCGGCGAGGCCTTGCTGCGACAGGGGAAGTGCACATCTAATAGTCGCGCTTGGACGCCAAGGAGGCTTGCCCGTGACGCGCTTCATCATCCGTGCCCTGATCGCCGCCCTGGGGCTGTGGCTGGCGTCCGAGATCGTGCCGGGCATCGCCGTGCCGGGCGGCTGGACCAGCCTGCTGATCGCCGCGGTGCTGCTGGGCGTGGTCAACGCCATCGTCCGGCCCGTGGTCTTCGTGCTCACCCTGCCGATCACCGTGGTGACGCTGGGCTTGTTCCTGTTGGTCGTGAACGCCGCGATGCTGGGCCTGGTCGGCCTGATGCTGAAGGGCTTCGTGGTCGACGGCCTGTGGGCGGGGATCTTCGGCTCGCTGGTGGTCGGCGCCGTCAGCTGGCTGGGCCACCTGCTGATCGGGGACGGCGGAGAACGGAACTAGGTCCCCACCGCCGCCGCCGCCAGGTCGCGCCAGCCGCGGGCTTCCTTGCGGAAGTGCGAGTGGGTCTTGGCCAGGCGCTTGTCGATCTCGGTCAGGGCCTCGCGGGCCTCGTCCTTGCGGCCGGTCTCGGCCAGGAACACCGCGTAGCGCGCCATCCCCTCGAAGCCCGGCAGGTGCGCCGCCGCCCAGCGCAGGGCGGTGTCGGCCTCCGACTCGCGGCCCTGGGCGTGATAGGCGCGGCCCATGGCCAGGGCGACGTTCGGCGTGCGGGCGGCGGGCGACTGGGCGCTCAGGCTTTCCAGCAGAGGCAGCGCCTCGGCCGAGCGGTTCAGCTCGATCAGGGCGTTGGCGCGGCCCAGCAGCAGCTGCGGATCGTCGGCGTACATGCCCTGCAGGGCTTCGGCGTACAGGCGCTCGGCCTCGGCATGCTTGCCCAGGCCGCTGGCGGCGACGGCCAGGCGGGTGCGGTTGGTGACGGTCGCGGCGTCGTCGACGGCCCGGCTCGCCTCGCGGTACTCGCGCTGCGGGTCGAGGACCTGGCGCGCGGCTTGCCGGGCCTTCTGGGCCTTGGCCCCGCCTAGGAACTCCGGCGCGACGATAGCCAGCAGGTAGACCAGCCCGCCCAGCGGCTGGAACAGCAGGATGATCATCAGCCAGTACATCTGCTGGCTCGTGCGCACCACGTGGACGCACAGGGCGATCGAGAAGATCAGCGACAGGCCTATCAGGATCATCGGTAGAGGCGCTCCAAGCTTGGCGTTGGCCAAGGCTAGGCTGTTATGTGTGGGCGGAAGCCGGCGCCGTCAATCGGCCGGTCCCTTACTCGGGCTGGCGCGCGGCCTTCTTCGGATCGGCTTTCGGCGCGGGCGCCAGGCGCAGCACCTCGGCCTGGTAGCGTTCGTCGTCGCCGGCCGCGGCGAAGGGCAGGGCGTCGGCCAGGGCGTCCAGCATCGGGTCCAGCCACTGGTGCTCGACCTTGTGGAAGTCGCCCAGCACGTAGTGCATGACCGCGTCCTTGTGGCCCGGATGGCCCACGCCGATCCGGCCGCGGCGGAACGTGTCGCCGATCTGGCTGGTGATGGAGCGCACGCCGTTGTTGCCCGCCGCCCCGCCGCCGGCCTTCATCCGGAAGCGGCCGGGGGCCATGTCGATCTCGTCGTGGAAGACGATGACGTCGCTCGGCGCCAGCTTGAAGAACTTCATCGCCTCGCCCACGGCGCGGCCGCTCTCGTTGTAGAAGGTCTTGGGCTTGAGCAGCAGCAGCTTGACCGGGCCGTTCTGCGTGCCGATCTGGCCCTCGCAGGCCAGGCCCTGGAAGCGCGAACGCCACGGCGACGTGCCCCATTTGCGGGCCAGGGCGTCGACCGCCATGAACCCGACATTGTGGCGGTTCTTCTCGTATTTCGGCTCGGGATTGCCGAGGCCGGCGAGGATCAGCATCGCTCAAGACCTAAACTGGGCGTCAAAACGAAAAACGGGCGGGCCTGAAAGCCCGCCCGTTCTCACGTATCAGATCGGTGACCCGACCAAAGCGCTTAGGCTTCGGTGGTGGCCGTGTCGCCTTCGTTCGATTGCGAAGCGGCCGAGGCCTTCAGGTTGGCGATCACGAAGTCGCGGTCCTGGGCCGGGCGCACGCCTTCCGGCAGCTTCACTTCCGAGATGCGGATGACGTCGCCGATGTCGTGCGAGGCCAGGTCGATGACCAGCTCTTCGGGGATCTTGTCGGCCGGGCAGGCCAGCTCGACGGTGTGACGGATGACTTCCAGCGTGCCGCCCTTCTTCAGGCCGACCGAGGTTTCGTGGTTCTTGAAGTGCACCGGCACTTCGATCTTGATCAGCTGGTGCTCGTCGACGCGGTACAGGTCGAAGTGCAGCGGCACGTCGGTGACGGGGTGGAATTGCACGGCCTTGGCGATGACCGATTGCTTGTCGGCGCCGTGTTGCAGGGTCACCAGGTGGCCCAGCAGCTTGCCGGTGTAGAGCGCCTTGCGGAATTCGTTGACCTTCACGGCGATGTTCACCGGGGCTTGGTTGCCGCCGTACAGCACGCCGGGGACCAGGCCCTGGCGGCGGGTTTCGCGCGAACCGCCGGTGCCGGCGCGGTCACGAAGTTCGACGTTGAGAATGATCTCGGCCATGTCTTGTCTCTCTGGAGAGCCCCATGCTCTCGAAATGCGAAGCCGCCGCACAAGACTGGATTGTCTCGCCCGGTCGACGTTTTTGGGTCGCGCCTCATACACAGAACGGCCGCCCGATGCAACGGGCGGCCGTCTGGAGTGCGACGAAAGGGCAGGCTGTAGAGCCGCTTAGCTCTTCTTCTTGGTGGCCGGGGCCTTCTTGGCGACCGGCTTCTTCTTGATGACCGCCGGTTCGGGCTTGGGCGGGGGCGGCGGCTCGTAGGGCATCGCCGCGCCCGACGCCTTGATCACGCACATGCCGGTGTCGATCATGATGTGCTGGCCCAGGCAGAAGACGTCCTCGTAGTGCGGCTTGGAGACGGCCAGGCACTGGTAGAGGTTCAGCTTGGCCATGTTCAGGCACATGGCGCTGGCCGGCTCGGCCATCACCGCGTCGATCAGGGCCAGCTTGTCGTCGCCCGCGTAGCCGAGCGCGGCCAGGGCCGCGACGGCGAGGCCGCGGATCACCAGGGGCTTGTACGGCGGCGGCGCGGCCCGGGGGCCGGCGACCGGAACGGCGGTCGTGTCGGTCGCGGGGACCGCGGTCACGGAGGCGTCGGGAGCGGACACCAGCGTGGCCCCGCTCATCGAGGCCTGCCGCAGGGCCGCCACGTCGGCGCTGTCGGCCAGGGCCGGCGTCGCCGACATGGTCTTGGCGTAGGCCAGGCGGCCGTCGCGGTCGAGCACCGGCAGCAGCGACCACTTGGCGCGCTGGACATCGTAGGCCGACTGCTTCACGGCCTTGCCGGCGGTGTAGAGCTTCACGCCGTCGGCGCCGAGCGTGTCGATGATCCGGCCGGCGGCGGTGTCGCTGCCCTTGAAGCCGACGGCGTAGGCCGGGTCGGAGATGATCTGGTTGATGACCTGCTGGCGCTGGGTCGGATCGGCGGCGAACGCGCGCACCGAGGCCACGTAGGTCGGGTCCTGCAGGGCCAGGACGGCGGCGTAGGCCGTGGCGCCCGACAGGAACTGCTTGGGCTCGTAGCCGACGCCGACCTTCAGCGAAGCCTGGATCTGGTCGCCGTTCTCGAACGTGGCGCCGATCGCGCCGGCGCGCTGCATGTAGCCGCGGAAGGCGCTGGCCTTCTCGACGATGCTCGAGGACAGGGTGATCGGCGGCGGGGCGGGCGGGGCGAGGACCACCGGCGGCGGCGGCGGCGGCGTTTCGCAGCTGGCCAGCAAGGTGGCGGCGACCACGGCGATGGCCGTCAGCGCGGCGCGCGTACGCGTGGTGGAAAGCATCCCTGGAACATCCCCAATGATATAGAGCGCCCGCCATAACACTGGCGCGCGGGCGAGATTGTGACAGTCAGCCCGTTAACCATGTCTTGACAAGCGTAGCTGTCGAAAAGGCGTGTGTAGCCCGATCAGTTCCCGCCCAGGGTGTTTTTCCGAGGCTTAGTCGAACAGCTTGGAGACCGATTCCTCGTTGGCGATCCGGCGGATGGCCTCGCCGATCAGCGGGGCGCAGGACACGTAGCGGATCTTCGGGCAGGCCTTGACGGTGTCGGAGGCTTCGATCGAGTCGGTGACCACCAGTTCGGTCAGCACCGAATTGGCCACGCGCTCGGCGGCCGCGCCCGACAGCACGCCGTGGGTGACATAGGCCGAGACCGACTTGGCGCCGTGCGCCATCAGGGCGGCGGCGGCGTTGCACAGGGTGCCGGCGGAATCGACGATGTCGTCGAACAGGATGCAGCGACGGTCCTTCACGTCGCCGATGATGTTCATGACCTCGCTCTCGCCGGGGGCCGAGCGGCGCTTGTCGACGATGGCCAGGTCGGCGTCGTTCAGGCGCTTGGCCAGGGCCCGGGCCCGCACCACGCCGCCGACGTCGGGCGAGACGACCATCAGGTCGTCGCCCATCTTGTAGCGCTTGTGGATGTCGTCGGCGAGCAGGCGCGAGGGCAGCAGGTTGTCGGTCGGAATGTCGAAAAAGCCCTGGATCTGGCCCGCGTGCAGATCCATCGTCAGGACGCGGTCGGCGCCCGAGCGGGTGATCAGGTTGGCCACCAGCTTGGCCGAGATCGGCGTGCGGCCGCCGGTCTTGCGGTCCTGGCGGGCGTAGCCGAAGTAGGGCAGCACGGCCGTGATCCGCTTGCCCGACGCGCGCTTCAGGGCGTCGATGCAGATCAGCAGCTCCATCAGGTTGTCGTTGGCCGGATAGCTGGTCGACTGGATGACGAAGACGTCCTCGCCCCGCACGTTCTCGTCGATGGTGACGAACACCTCGAGGTCGGCGAACCGGCGCACCTGGGCGCGGGTCAGCGGCATGTCGAGATACTCCGCGATGGCCTGGGCCAGGGTGCGGTTCGAGTTGCCGGACAGCAGCTTCATGATTTTATCTCGGGAAGGGGTGTCGCCGTTGCGGGGGCTTCTAGCAGTCTCGGGCGTGGGAACAACCCCGTGTTTCCACTGAGCCTCGTTATTCGGCCCTTCGTCCCGGGCGCTCACGCTTCTAACGCGATCGCCGAGAGAAGTCGTCCGTAGTCGGACTCCCCGGCCAGGAAGGCCCTGCGGTTCGAAAAGAACAGGTCCGGCTCGGTTCGCGTGTCGCGGCCGACCCATTCGCTTTGTCCGACGCCGGCCGTCTCCAGCCGGTCCAGGACGAAGGCCGGCAGGTCGAACAGGCGCTTGTCGTCGGCCTGGCCGGGCGCAAAGAATCGGCCGGAGCCGGGGCTGTCGGCCTCGAAGCGGTGCAGGAACTCCAGCCCCACCTCGTAGGACTGCGGGCCGATGCAGGGGCCGACGGCGGCGACCATGCGAGACGGTTGGGCGCCCAGGGCGGTCATCTGGTCGACCGCGGCCTGGACGACGCCGTCCAGCGCCCCGCGCCAGCCGGCGTGGGCGGCCGCGACGATGCGGGCGACGGGATCGGCGATCAGCACCGGGGCGCAGTCGGCGTGCAGGGCTCCGCAGACCACGCCCGGGGTCTTGGTGACGACGGCGTCGCCCTCGGGGCGAACGTCGCCCCACGAGCCGTCGGCGACGATGGCGATGGTCGAGTGGATCTGGAAGCAGGTGTTGAGGTCTTCCGGCGCGGCCCCGAACCAGGCGGCGGCCCGGGCGCGGTTCTCGGCGACGTCGGCCGGCTCGTCCTTGCTGCCCCGCCCGACGTTGAGGCTGGAATAGAGCCCGGTCGACACCCCGCCCTGGCGCGTGAAGAACGCATGCCGGACCCCCGCGACGGCGGCCAGCAGCGGCGACTGGACGGTGGGCAGGTCGTGCATCGTCTACGGTTCCTCGAAAAGCGGAGGAGAAAGGCCGGGCGCGGACAGGCAGGCGACCTTGAACAGCTGACCCATCTGCGCCGCTCCGGTCAGGCGATCAAGCTGCCTGGCCAGCTTTTCGGCCTGATCGGGGCGCGCGGCGGCCAGGGCCTGGGCGCGGGCTTCGATCCCCAGCGCCTGGAGGAACGCGCCTTGGCTTAGGATGGGTCCCGTCGCGGCGCCCGCCTCGACGGCGGCGGCCAGCACGGCGGGAAAGTCGGCCCAGACGGTCAGGTCGGCCTGGCCCGGCTCGGCCAGCGGCGAGACCTTGGCGTGGGCTTTCAGGGCCTGCAGCGTGTCGCCGGAGCCGGGCGTGTCGCGGCCGTAGTCGATCAGCAGCGCCGCCCCGCCGTCGCGGGCGACGCGATGGCCGATCTCGGAGCCTAGAGCGGCCTGGGCGGGCGAGGATTCGACGACGACGCCAGGCTCCAGGTCCTCACCTTGTGGGGGAGGTGTCGATCGAAGATCGACGGAAGGGGGAGTTTGCTGGCTCGGCAGGTTCCCCTCACCGACCCTTCGGGCCGCCTCCCCCACAGGGGGAGGGCCTAGCGGCTTGAGGCCGAACGCCAACTCGCCTTGCTCATCCAGCCCAACCATCCGCTCCGCCCAGCCGCCGGCCGTCCGCACGAACTGATACGCCGGCAAACAGTCCAGCACCTCGTTGGCGACCAGGATCAGCGGCGCGCCGGCCGGCACGGCTTCGAGGCGATCGACCCAGCTGGGCGTCAGGGGCGCCAGTTTCGCGGCCTGGACCGCGCGCAGCGGCGGCGACACCTCGACCAGCCACAGGTCGGCGGCGTCCAGGAACTCGGGCAGCAGCCTGGCGGCCCGCAGGATGTCGGAAATCAGCGTCCCGTCGCCGGGGCCCATCTCGACCAGCCGCACCGGCGCGGGCCGGCCCATGCGGGTCCAGGTCTCCAGGATCCACAGGCCGATCAGCTCGCCGAACATCTGGCTGACGCTGGGCGCTGTCAGGAAGTCGCCGCCCTCGCCCAGCGCCGGGCGCGTCGCGTAGTAGCCGTCGCGCGGGTCGTGCAGGCAGCGGGTGAAGTACTCGGCGACGCTGATCGGGCCGTCCTGGGCGATCTGGGCCCGCAGGCGGTCAAGCAGGCTCATGATCTTCCGCGACGGGGACGGGAGCCGGCTCGCGCAGGGCCCGCCACAGCAGCCAGGCGCCGACCAGCAGCATCGGGATCGACAGGATCATCCCCATGGTCAGGCCCAGCGGGAAGTCGGGCATGCCGTGATCGGGATTGCGCACGTTCTCGAGCAGGGCCCGGAACAGGCCGTAGCAGATCAGGAAGGTCGCCACGAGCGCCCCGCGACGCTGCAGCCACTTCAGCTTGTAGGCCGCGAAGCTGAGGATCAGGAACAGCACCACGCCTTCCAGCGCCGCCTCATAGAGCTGGCTGGGATGGCGCGGTTCCGGACCGGCGGGACACGAGCCGCCGTTCGCCGCTTGGATCGTGCGGTTGCAGAAGATCATGCCGAACGGATGGTCGGTGACCCGGCCCCACAGCTCGCCGTTGATGAAGTTGGCGCAGCGGCCGAAGAACAGGCCGATCGGCACGACGGGCGCGACCAGGTCGCCCAGCTTCAGCATGTCGATCTTCTGCTGGCGGGCGAACAGCGCGATCGCCGCGCACACCCCCAGGAAGCCGCCGTGGAAGGACATGCCACCCTCCCAGATCTTGAAGACAGCCAGCGGGTTGGCCGCCAGTCCGGCCCGCTGGTCGGCGTTCATCAGCATGTAGAACAGCACGTAGCCGATCCGCCCGCCCAGGATGATGCCCAGGGTGATCCACAGCACCAGGTCGTCGATCTGCACTGGCGTGGCGGTGGGCTTGTGGCCGCCCCACAGCTTGGCGTCGCGCACCAGGACGACGGCGTAGCGCCAGCCCAGCAGGATGCCGGCGACATAGGCCAGGGCGTACCAGCGCAGGGCCAGCGGGCCCCATTGCAGCGCCCAGGGGCCGATGTGAACGATGGGGTCGATGTCGGGGAAGATCACGCCGCGAGCGCTCCGGACGGACAGATGGTCGCACCTCTACCGCGTTCCCACTTCGCTTTCATCCCTCGTTTCCCATATAAGGCCAGCGACGAACCGCGCCGCGCCCCCGAGGCGCTTTGGGAATCTCGATGCACAGCCAAAACCCCTTCCTCGACGAATTCGCCAAGCTGACCCAGGCCGCCATGGGCATCGCCCAGACCGCCGGCGAGGAAGCCAAGACCGCGATGCGGGCCCAGGCCGACCGCCTGGCCGCCGAGTTCGACCTGATCCGGCGCGACGATTTCGAGGCCCTGAAGGCGGAAGTGGCGGCGCTGCGCGCCGAAGTCGCCGAGCTGAAGGCCAAAAAAGCCCCCGCCAAGAAGGCCGCCGCTGGTAGCGATAACGCGGCCGAATAGGCGAGTTTCGTTCCCGTTCAGCGTGAAGGCGGTTGTGACGCCGCCCGCGAAGCAGATTAGAGTCCCTCGAGTGGGTGATTTGGACGGGCCCCACGGCCTGTCCCTCCCCGGGGGCCAAAGGTTCTTATGGACACCCAACCAGAAGAAGACGACGTCCTGCTGGCGATGGATCCCCTCGAGGTCGTCGAGCACGTCCTTGCGGCCGAGAACCTGACGTTCGACCGCACCGAGGACGGCGACCTGGCCTTCGCCCTGACCGGCGACTGGAAAGACTACGAGCTGTGGTTCGCCTGGCGGCCCGAGGCCGACTGCCTGCAGCTGTGCCTGTCGCTGGACCTGCGCGCCACCAAGACCAAGCGCCCCGCCGCCTACGAACTGCTGTCGATGATCAATCAGCGCGTCTGGCTGGGCCATTTCGAGGTCTGGACCGACGACGGCGAGGTCGTGTTCCGTCATGCCTTGGCCCTGCCGGCTGGCGAGCGCCCGACCATGGCCCAGGCCGCCTCGATGATCGACGCGGCCGTGGAAGCCGCCGACCGCTTCTATCCGGCCTTCGACTTCCTGCTGCACGGCGCCAAGACCCCCGACGAGGCCATGGCCGCCTGCATGTTCGAGACCGTCGGCCAGGCTTAGACGAAGCCCTTCTCCCCTTGCGGGAGAAGGTGTCGGCGAAGCCGACGGATGAGGGGTTGATGGGAGACGCAGCCGCGTTTCGCCTCCCCCTCCGATAGGCAGGTGCGACCCCTCATCCGACCTGCTACGCAAGCCACCTTCTCCCGCAGGGGGAGAAGGATCAGGTAGAGCGGAGATCCTGCATGACCCCCATCCTCCTCCTCGGCGCCGGACGCATGGGCGGGGCCCTGATCGAGGGCTGGGCCAAGGCGGGGGCCTTCGCCGCCGCCGACCTGATCGTCCGTGATCCCCATGTCGACGCCGGCGCCTTTCCCGGCGCGACCGTCAATCCGCCGCTCGAAGCCCTGTCCGTCGCCAAGACCGTGCTGCTGGCCGTCAAGCCGCAGATCTGGCGCGAGGCCGTGGCCGACGTCGTTCCGCACCTCGCTCCCGACGCGGTGATCGTCTCGATCGCCGCCGGGGTGCGCGCCGCCGACATCTCCGCCGCGTTCGGCGGCCGGGCCGTGGCCCGGGTGATGCCGACCACCGCCGTCGCCATCGGCCTGGGCACGGCCAGCATCTTCGCCGAAACGGCTCAGGCCAGGGCGCGCGCCCACGCCCTGCTCGACCCGGTCGCCACGACGGTCGATCTCCACGACGAGGAACTGATGCACGCCGCGACCGCCGTGTCGGGCTCGGCCCCGGCCTATCTCTACGCGTTCATCGAGGCGCTGGAGGCGGCGGGCGCGGGCCAGGGTCTCGACCCTGCCGCTTCGGCCCAGCTGGCGCGGGCCACCATCGTCGGCGCGGCGGCCCTGCTGGGCCGGGGCGGCGAAGAGCCGGCCGAACTGCGCAGGCAGGTCACCTCGCCGGGCGGCACCACCGCCGCGGCGCTGGGCGTGCTGATGGGCGAGGGCGGGTTTGGAGACCTGCTGCCACGCGCGTTGGACGCCGCGGTGAAGCGGTCGGTGGAACTGGGCGGGTAAATCCTTGCCCGGATTGGGGACAGGCACATGTGCCCTCTCCCCCTGGGAGAGGGTTCTTGTAAGCGGGGCCAGAACCCGCCATTTCCACTCCATGACCGCCGCCGAAGACATCCTCGATCGCGCCGCCGCCGCGGCCCTGTCCCTGGCCGCCGATCGGCCTTGGACCCAGATCACCCTGCGCGACATCGCCCTGAAGGCCGAGGTTCCGTTCGCCGAGCTCTATTCGCGGGCCGACGGCAAGGGGGCGGTGCTGAACCACCTAGCGACCCGCTTCGACCGCGCCGCCCTCGCCACCGCCTCGGCGGAAGACGCCACCACCCACGACCGCCTGTTCGACGCCGCCATGGCCCGGATCGAGGCGATGGAGCCGCACCGCGCCGCCCTGATCGCCATCAGCCGCTCGGAGAGCCTGGTGGTCTCGGCCCTGCGCTTCCCCCGGACCGCCCGCGCCGTCCTGGAAGCCGCCGGCGTCGACGCCACGCCGGCTCGGCTGACCGCGATGTCGGCGGTCTGGGGCCGCACCCTGCAGGTCTGGCGCGACGACGAAGGGGCGCTGAACCGCACGATGGCCGAGCTGGACAAGCGCCTGAAGCAGATGGCCTCGAGCCTGGAGAAGGTCGGGGCGGGGTTCTGATCCTCTGAGCCGCCTTTGAATTCGCGACAAAGAAAAAGCCCGCCGGGATTGCTCCCGGCGGGCTTCTTTCGTTCAGGCTATGCGCCCGATCAGCTCTTGGTCGCGTTGGTCGGCAACTTGCAGCCGCCGCCCACGCCCTTGGCCTGCAGGCAGGACAGGACTTCCTTGGCGTGCGGCGCGGTGGTGTTCAGCGGATAGGCCATCACCCAGCCGGGCAGGCCGTCCGAGCAGGCCACTTCGACATAGCCGTCGGTGGCGGTCTGGCCGATGATGCGAGCGCCAGAGACGGTGCAGCTGCCCTTGCCCAGCGACTTCAGGTCGTTCGTCAGGCGCGAGAAGGCGGCGTCCGGCTTGGTGAAGCTGCAACGATAGCCGTTCATTTCCGAGGTGATGCAGTCGTAGACGATGTTGCTGCTGGCGGTGAAGATGCCGATGCCGCCGTCGGGGCGGTTGGAGCACTTCAGTTCGACGATCTCCTTGCGGGGATCGTTGCTGGGCAGCATGCCGTACTTCTCGACCTTGCAGTCGAAGCCGGCCTTGGTGGCCAGCTTGGTGTAGAGGCCGGCCTGCTCGGTCTGGGCGGCCACGGCGTCGCTCAGGGTGCAACCGCCGCCGACGAAGCCGGCTTGGGCGCAGTCGATGGCCTTGGCGAACGCGCCGGTGGTGGCGGTCTGCTGGTAGACGTAGCCCTTGCCGTCCTGGCAGGCGACTTCGAAGTAGTTGTCGGTCTTGGTGCTGAGAATGTAGCGCTTGTCCTTGATCGCGCAGTTCTTGGCGGCCGCGGTGTTCAAGGTGTCGACGATGCCCAGCTGGGTCGCCTTGTCGGTCAGCTTGCAGCTGACGGTGCCGCCTTCTTCGTACAGCAGGCAGCTGTTGGCGACGACTTCCTGGTCGATGTTGACCGGGCTGGCGGTCTGGATGACGTAGCCGACGCCGCCCTTACAGGCGACTTCGAAATAGGCGTTCTTGGCGCCGGCGCCGATGGCGCGGGCGTTCTGGATTTCGCAGGCGGTGTTGGTCTTGGCCAGGTAGGGCGCGAGGCCGGCCTTGGGGTCGGCGTTGCCCGGCAGGACGCAGAGCAGGGCGCTGGGCTTGCCGTCGGCGCCGGCGCCGGCGGTTTCCAGGCAGCTGTAGGTCTGCGGCGGCGTGTCCTTCTTGGCCACGACCGCGAAGCCCATGCCTTGCTGGCAGGCGACTTCGTAGTAGTCGGTGGCCGACTTCTTGTCGTTGCCGATCAGGCGCGCGTCCGTGACGGTGCACGAGACGCCGGCGGCCTTGATCAGGTCCGGCGTGGCCTTCATGCCGGCCTCGCGGGCCTTGGCGTCGACGGCTGCCGGCTTTTCCTTTTCCTTCGCCGCCGAGATCACGGTGGCGGGGATAAGCGCGGCGAGCGCGAGGGCGGCCGTCAAGCCGATCGCGATAGGCCTCATGGGGGATGTCTCCTGGGGTAAATTCCTCGCGGCGGACTTAAGGCCCGCTTGCATCAAGGGTCAAGATGTCGTCCGACGGGGGCGCAATCATGACGATGGCTGTGACCGGAGGACGCAGATGCGAGACGGGATCGAGGAAGACGCGCCCGAAACGCCCGAACCACGCCGTCCACGGCTGGTCTATCCGTTCGAAACGGCGCCGGAGACGGGTTCGGGCCAGGCCGTCGAGGTCGCGCCGGGCGTCCTTTGGCTGCGCCAGCCGCTGGGCGGCTCTCTGGGCTTCATCAATGTCTGGGCGATCGCCGACGGCGAGGGCTGGGCGGTGGTCGACACCGGCCTGCAGACCAAGGAGACCTCGCAGGCCTGGCGGGCGGCGTTCGCCGGCGCGCTGGACGGCCGGCCGGTCACCCGGGTGATCTGCACCCACCTCCATCCCGACCATGTGGGCCTGGCCGGCTGGATCGCCCGCAAGTTCGACGTCCGGCTGTGGATGACCCGGCTGGAATACTTCCAGTGCCGGATGCTGGTGGCCGACACCGGCCGCGAGGCGCCCGAGGACGGGGTGCGGTTCTTCCACGCCGCCGGCTGGGACGACGACGCGATCGAGAACTACAAGGCCCGGTTCGGGGGCTTCGGCAAGGCGATCTACCAGATGCCCGACAGCTATCGCCGGATGACCGACGGCGAGACCTTCCGCATCGGCGACCACGACTGGCGGGTGGTGACGGGCCAGGGCCATTCGCCCGACCACGCCTGCCTGTGGTGCCCGGAGCTGGACGTGCTGATCTCCGGCGACCAGGTGCTGCCCCGGATCTCGTCCAACGTCTCGGTGCATCCGACCGAGCCGGACGCCGATCCGCTGACCGATTGGATCACCTCGCTGGCCAAGGTGAAGGCGGCCGTGCCGGACACGGTGCTGGTCCTGCCGGCCCACAACGACCCGTTCCGGGGGCTGCACGCCCGCATCGACCACCTGATCGGCGGCCACGAGCGCGGGCTGGGGCGGCTGGAGGGCAAGCTCTCGGAACCCAAGCGGGCGGTCGACGTGTTCGGCGCCCTGTTCGCGCGGCCGATCGGGCCCGACCTGCTGGGCATGGCCACCGGCGAGGCCCTGGCCCACCTCAACTGCCTGATCGGGCGGGGGACGGCGGTTCGCGAGGCGGACGCGGACGGGGTGAACTGGTACCGGTCCGCCGGACACTAGAATGGGGACGGGCGCATGCGCCTGTCCCCATTCGTAGTCCCGACCTGTGTCGGCCTCAGGCCGGCAGGCGCTTGTCGTACTCGGCCTTGAGGCGGGTCCAGGCGTCCCAGAACGAGCCCGTCTGCGGCTTGCCGCTGATCTTGGTGGCCAGGACGTCCAGGTGCGTGTGCCAGCCCGCGCTGACGTTGAGCAGGGTCGTGCGGTCGGGCGCGCGGCGGTGGGTGACGGTCAGCAGCACCTTGTCGCCGGCGGGCTCCAGCTCGAACGACACCTCGCCGGCGTTCCAGGCGATGGTCAGCTTGCGGCCCGGCTCCAGGTCGAGGATCCGGCTTTCCAGGCTGTGCTCGGCGGAGAAGCCGTCGGGGCGGCGGCCGGGCGGGTCGCTGAGCTCGTCGTTGCGCCAGGTGAAGGTGAACGGCGCGCCGGCCTTCACGTCCATCTGGCCGGAGGCCAGCCATTGGCGGCGCAGTTCGCTCTCGGTCAGATAGGCCCAGACGCGATCGACGGGCCCGGGCAGCAGGCGCTGGATCTTCAGGGTCATCGGCTCGATCAGTTCGCCATAGGCGTCCAGGGTCGCGAGTTCCGTCATTGGTCGTCTCCTTGTCTGGTGGGCGGGGTCTTGCGGGCGTCCTCCTCGCGGAGGAGCCGGTCGAGCACGTCGAGACGGCTGGTCCAGAAGTGTTCGTAGAAGTTCAGCCACTCGTGGGCGCCGGCCAGCGGGCCGGGCTCGAGGCGGCACAGGTGCGTGCGGCCGCGGACCTCGCGCTGGATCAGGCCGGCGTTCTCCAGGGCCTTGATGTGCTTGGAGGCGGCCGCCAGCGAGATCGCGAAGGGCTCGGCGAGCTGGCCCACCGTCCGTTCGCCGTTCGCCAGTTCGCGAAGCATCCGGCGACGGGTGGCGTCGCCGAGGGCGTGGAAGACGGTGTCCAACTGAGGGGCAAGTAATTCAACCATGTGGTTGAATGTGTAGATCGGCCTGCAAAGAGTCAACCGTCTGGTTGAATGATTTCTCCATGAGGCCAAAACAATCGTTTGATATTTCGTGCGCGAACTATAATCTCGCCCGCCATGAGCACCCCGCCCGATCGCCGCCTCGTCTTCCTGCTCAACGTCGCGCACCGCAGGGTGCAGCGCTATGTCGAGGCCAAGATGGCCGCCAAGGGCGGGCTGACCGCCGCCCAGTCCGGGGCCCTGTTCGTGCTGGGCCAGAAGGACGGCGCCCTGATCGGCGAGGCCGCCGAGGCGCTGGACCTGGCCCCCTCGGCCATGACCGGCCTGGTCGACCGCATGGTCCGCGCCGAACTGGTCGAGCGCCGGCCCGACCCCAAGGACGGCCGCGCCTTCCGCCTGCACCTGACGCCCCATGGCGAGACGGCCCGCGAGGAGGCCAAGGCCGGGGTCGAGGGCCTGAACGCCCATCTCACCGAAGGCTTCACGGACGACGAGATCGCCGTGGTGTCGCGCTGGCTGACCAGCCTGCAATCGAAGTTCCCCAAAGGAGACCCCTCATGACTGATCACGTTCAGGTCGCCGTCGACGCCGGCGTGATGACCATCACCCTGGCCCGTCCGGACAAGAAGAACGCGCTCTCCAACGCCATGTACGGCGTGCTGGCCGACAGCCTCGAGCGGGCCGAGAGCGATCCGGCCGTGCGGGTGGTGGTGTTCCAGGCCGACGGCGACAGCTTCAGCGCCGGCAACGACCTGCAGGACTTCACCGCCCAGGCCACCGGCGCCTTCACCGGCGAGCGCCATGTGATGCGGTTCCTGAAGAACCTGGCCAAGGCCAACCGGCCGCTGGTCGCCGCCGTCCAGGGCCAGGCCGTGGGCGTGGGCACGACCATGCTGCTGCACTGCGACCTGGTGTTCACCAGCCCCGACGCCAAGCTGACCGTGCCGTTCGTCAACCTGGCCCTGGTGCCCGAAGCCGCCTCCAGCCTGCTGCTGCCCAGCCGCATCGGCCACGCCCGCGCCTACGCGATGTTCGCCCTGGGCGAGGCGGTCAACGGCGAGACGGCCGTCGCCTGGGGCCTGGCCAACGCCTGCGTGCCGCTGGCCGACCTGCGCGCCAAGGCCCGCGCCGCCGCCGACCAGCTGGCCAAGCGTCCGCTGGGCGCCCTGACGGCCACCAAGTCACTGATGCGCGACGCCGAGACGATCGCGGCCCTGATGGACCGGGAAGGCGAGCTGTTCGGCCAGCGCCTGCAAACCGCCGAGGCGCGGGAAGCCTTCATGGCCTTCGCCGAGCGCCGCGCGCCGGACTTCAGCAAGGTCGGGTGAGGTGGCCCTGGCCCTGATCGTGGCGGCGGCCCTGTTCGCCCTGGCGGGCGTCCACCTCTATTGGGGGCTGGGTGGTCGCTGGCCGGGCCATGACGAGGCCTCGATGGTCGAGCACGTGGTGGGGCGCAACCGCGGCATGCGCGCGCCGGGCCTCCTGGCCTCGGTCGGGGTCGCCCTGGCGTTGGCGGTGGGCGGCGCCCTGGTCGCCGCGACCCTGGTCTCGACTCCCTGGGACCCACTGCTGAAAGCCGCGCGCTGGTTGCTGTTCGCGGTCTTCTCCGGCCGGGGCTTGGCGACCTACGTCCCGCCCGTCTTCCGCTATGCCGAGGGCACGCCGTTCGCGACGCTCAATCGCCGCGCCTACGGGCCGCTGTGCCTGGCGATCGCCTCGGGGATTTTGGTTCTGCAGCTGTAGCGTCCGACACAACGATAAAAATCGAACGGGAGCGAAACATCATGGCCGATCGCATCAAGTCGCCCTTCGGGCCCTACACCGACGCTCGCGAGGTCGTGGCCGGCCAGGATCTGACCGGCAAGGTCGCCATCGTCACCGGCGGCGCCACCGGCATCGGTATCGAGACCGCCCGCGCCCTGGCCGAGGCTGGGGCCGAGGTGGTGATCGCCGTCCGCAAGCCCGATCTGGCCGAGGCGGCGGTGGCCGACGTCGCCAAGACCGCCAAGGGCCCAAATGGGGGCAAGGTGTCGTGGTCGATGCTGGACCTTTCCAGCTTCAAGTCGATCCGGGCCTTCGCCGAGCGGTGGGGCGACCGACCGCTGAACCTGCTGATCAACAACGCCGGGGTCATGGCCTGCCCGCTCGCCTACACCGAGGACGGGCTGGAGATGCAGATCGGCACCAACCATTTCGGCCACTTCCTGCTGTCGGTGCTGCTGGCCCCGAACCTGGTGGCTGGGGCCAGGTCGGGCTGGGGTTCACGGCTGGTGTCGCTGTCGTCGATCGGCCACCGCCGCGCGCCGATGAACTTCGACGACCCGCACTTCCGCTCGCACCCCTACGAGAAGTGGGAGAGCTACGGCCAGGCCAAGACCGCCAACGCTCTGTTCGCGGTCGGCTTCGACAAGCGGTTCAATGATCAGGGCGTGCGCGCCTTCGCCGTGATGCCCGGCGGCATCTTCACGCCGCTGCAGCGTCACCTGCCGCTCGAGGAGCAGAAGGCGATGGGCTGGCTCGACGACGACGGCAATCCCCGCGAGGGCTTCAAGACCCCCGCCCAGGGCGCTTCGACCAGCGTCTGGGCGGCCGTCGGCGCGGAGCTGGACGGGACCGGCGGCCTCTATCTGGAGGACCTGGCCCAGGCCGTTCCGTGGAGCAAGGAGCATCCCTGGTCAGGCGTCATGCCCCACGCCCTGGACCCCGAGGCCGCCGACCGCCTCTGGACCCTGTCGGCCGAGACCACGGGCGCGGGGGGCTGACGCCGATCATCCGCCTTGCCGGGTCCACGCCGAAGGATCAGGGTCCCGTCCACCGTGTGATCGCCCGGGCCGGCGCCGTTCCGGCCAGAACCGCATCGAGAGCAGAAGCATGAGCAGCCTAGCTGGCAAGACCCTCTTCATCACCGGCGCCTCGCGCGGCATCGGCCTGGCCATCGCCCTGCGCGCGGCCCGCGACGGGGCCAACATCGTCATCGCCGCCAAAACCGCCGAGGCCCATCCCAAGCTGCCGGGCACCATCTACACGGCCGCCGCCGAGATCGAGGCGGCCGGCGGCAAGGCCCTGCCGCTGGTGGTCGACGTGCGCGAGGAAGCCAGCGTCCAGTCGGCCGTCGACAAGGCGGTCGAAACGTTCGGCGGGATCGACATCTGCGTGAACAACGCCTCGGCGATCTCGCTCACGGGCACGCTGTCGACCGACATGAAGCGCTATGACCTGATGCACCAGATCAACGGGCGCGGCACGTTCCTGACCTCGAAGATCTGCCTGCCGCACCTGAAGAAGTCGGCCAATCCGCACATCCTGGCCCTGTCGCCGCCGCTGGACATCAAGCCCCGCTGGTTCGCGCCGCACGTCGCCTACTCGATGGCCAAGTACAATATGAGCCTGTGCATGCTGGGCATGGCCGAGGAGTTCCGCGCCG
Source organism: Caulobacter sp. 05L422 (assembly GCF_056397765.1). Lineage (NCBI taxonomy): Bacteria > Pseudomonadati > Pseudomonadota > Alphaproteobacteria > Caulobacterales > Caulobacteraceae > Caulobacter > Caulobacter sp. 05L422. Next base: position 105,451 of record NZ_JBFTOB010000021.1, read on the forward strand.
ACGGCGTGGCCTGCAACGCCCTGTGGCCGCGCACCGCCATCGCCACCGCCGCCATCCAGTTCGCGCTGACCGGCGAGGAAGGCCTCAAGCACTGCCGCACGGTCGAGATCATGGCCGACGCGGCCCACGCGATGTTCCTCAAGCCCTCGCGCGAGTTCACCGGCCAGTTCGTGATCGACGACACGTTCCTGTACGGCGAGGGCGAGCGCGACTTCGACAAATACCGCGTGGATCCCACCGCCACCCTGATGCCGGACTTCTTCGTGCCCGAGGACAGCGTCCCGCCGCCGGGCGTGGTGATCGGCTGACCGATCAGCGGGGCGGTCGAGCCTTCCGCGCCGCCGCCACCGCGATCGATTTCCGCGCCCAGTCGACCATCAGGTCGGGATCGTCCAGGGCCTCGGCCGGGGCGGTCCAATAGGCCATGGGGCTCATGCCGAACGGCGCGAACTGGGTGCTGCCGGCCGCCTCGAAGTCGGCCCGCAGCGCCTCGTCGCCCTTGAGGTACAGGGTGTCGTCGTCGACCAGGGCGAAGAACAGGCCTTGGGCGTAGAGCCCGACTCCGCCGAACATCTTGCGCGAGGTCAGCGGCCCGACCGGGGCCAGCTGTTCGAGCACGAAATCCAGATAGTCCGAAGAGACCGCCATATGCCCGTCGCCGCCAATGTCTCTGTTAGGCCGGCCGTCCCCGAGGACAGCGCCCTGATCCTGCGGTTCATCCGCGACCTGGCCGAGTACGAGAAGATGCTCGACGACGTGCGGACGACGCAAGACGACGTCACGGTGGCGCTGTTCGGCGAGAATCCCAAGGCCTTCTGCGACATCGCCGAGATCGACGGCGCGCCGGTGGGGTTCGCGCTGTGGTTCTACAACTTCTCGACCTTCGTCGGCCGGCACGGGATCTATCTGGAGGACCTGTTCGTGCGGCCCGACGCGCGTGGCTCCGGCGCGGGCAAGGCGCTGCTGGCCAACCTCGCCAAGCGCTGCGTCGACGAGAACCTGGGCCGGCTGGAATGGGCCGTGCTCGACTGGAACACCCCGTCGATCGCCTTCTACGACAGCCTGGGCGCCGCGGCGATGGACGAGTGGATCGTGCGTCGGATGACGGGCGAGGCGTTGCGGAAGCTGGCGGGGGCCTGAGCCCTATTCCAGCCGGTCCGCCTTGCGCAGCTCGGGGAACATCCTGGCCCACGCGCCGGTGACGATCAGCGCCCCGACGCCGCCGAATATCGCCGCGCCGACCGGGCCCAGGAACCGCGCCGCGACGCCGCTCTCGAACTCGCCCAGCTCGTTGGAGGCGCTGATGAACAGGCCCGAGACGGCGGCCACGCGACCGCGCATCGGGTCGGGCGTGACCAGCTGCACCAGGGTCTGGCGGATATAGACCGAGACCATGTCGGCCCCGCCCAGCACCACCAGGGCGGCCACCGACAGCCAGACCCATTGCGACAGGCCGAACACCACCGTCGCCGCGCCGAACACCGCCACCGCGCCGAACATCAGCAGGCCCGCGCGGCGGCGGATCTGGTGGCTGGCCAGGACGATCGCCACCAGGGTCGCGCCCACGGCAGGGGCTGCGCGCAGGATCCCGAAGCCCTCGGCTCCGACGTGCAGCACGTCGCGGGCGAACACCGGCAGCAGGGCCGTGGCCCCGCCCAGCAGCACGGCGAACAGGTCCAGCGAGATCGAGCCGAAGACGATCTTGTTGTGCCACGTATAGGCCAGGCCTTCCTTGATCAGGGTCCAGCGCGAACCCGGCTGCACGACTGGCTTGGTCGACTGGCGGATGAAGGTCAGCAGCAGGCCGCCCAGCAGGAACAGGCCCACCGACGCCCCGAAGGCCGTGGCCGGCGAGACGGCGCAAAGCAGGCCGCCCAGGGCCGGGCCGATGATCGAGGCGCTCTGCCAGGACAGCGAGTTCCAGGCGATGGCGCGCGGCAACAGCGGGCGCGGCACCAGCATCGGTCCCATGGCGCTGGAGGCCGGCGACAGGAAGGCGCGGCCGGCCCCGAACAGCACGGCGATGGCGAAGATCGGCCACAGCGCGGTGTGTCCCGACCAGGCCAGCAGCCCCAGGCCCCCGGCGCACAGGATGTCGACGCCGATGGCGGCGGTCATGATCGCCTTGCGGTCATGGCGGTCGGCGGTCTCGCCGGCGGTCAGGGTCAGGAAGAACAGCGGGATGAACTGGGCCAGGCCCACCATGCCCAGCAGGAAGGCCCCCTGGCCCTCGTTGTGTCCGGTCTCGCGGGCCAGGGTGTAGACCTGCCAGCCGATCGTCACGGCCTGGATCTGCACGGCCAGGGTGGCGACGAAGCGCGCGGCCCAGAAGAACACGAAGTCGGTCTGCTTCAGCAGAGCACGCATCGAGGTGTCCGTCGCTTCGATGGCCGAAGGGACGGAGTCGGGATCGGGGGGGAGGTCGGTCATCGCGGCGGACCATGTCCCCGAGCGAGCGTCACCGCAATTGAGATTGTTTGATGCGACAGTTGATTTCATTGACGCCAAGCGCCCTAGGCCCTATTTCGCGCCCCTCCAACGGAAGGAAAGCGCCGCCATGCGACGCCTGCGACGAATCTGCGCCGCGCGGACCGGAGTCCGCGTCTGAACGCCCCGGAAGCGGCCGTCTCGGCCGCGTCACGATCCGGGGCTATGTCCCCTTTTCGTGTTTCGGATCGTTAAGCGCCCATGTCGTCTTCCGCTGTCGCCCCTTCGCCGCTACTCCCCTCCATCCTCATAGAGCGGCCCGAGCACGCCCGCGCCGTCGAGGTGCTGGTCGATCGCGCCTTCGGTCCTGGCCGTTTCGCCAAGTCTTCCGAGCGCCTGCGCGAGGGCAACCACAAGCTGGACGACTGCTCGTTCGTGGCCCTGCACGAAGGCCGGGTGATCGGCAGCGTGCGGCTTTGGCCGGTGACCGTGGGCGACGCCTCGGTCGCCTTCCTCGGCCCGCTGGCGGTCGACGCCGACGAGCGCAAGCACGGCCTGGGCCAGGCCCTGGTCGAGGCCGCGTGCGAGGCCGCCGCCAAGGCCGGCTGGCGCGCGGTGCTGCTGGTCGGCGACGCCCCCTATTTCGGCCGGATTGGCTTCTCGGCCGAACCCGCCGCCCAGGCGACCATGCCCGGTCCGGCCGACCAGCGCCGGGTTCTGGTCAAGGCCCTGGTCGAGGGCGGGGATCAAGGTCTGGTGGGTCCGATCCGCATTCCTCCCCCTGCGGGGGAGGTGTCGGCGTAGCCGACGGAGGGGGGAGCGGTCGGCAGGCGACCACGACCCGGATCGACGATCCTAAAACTCCCCCACCGATCGCCTCCCCCACAGGGGGAGGGCCGGCGAGCCTTGAGCCAAAGGCCGGCTTGCCCTACCTGAAACCCATGACCGCCGATCCTACCCCTTCTGGCCTCGCAGGCGTCACCGCCGCAGCCAAGAGCGCGGGCGAGCGCGGCCTGCCGCCCGTGCACCTGTGGCATCCCGAGCATTGCGGCGACATCGACATCCGCATCCGCAAGGACGGGGTCTGGTTCCACGAAGGCACGCCGATCGGTCGCGAGGCGCTGGTGCGGCTGTTCTCGACCGTGCTGCGGCTCGATCCGGACGGCTATCACCTGGTCACGCCGGTCGAGAAGTTGAAGATCCAGGTCGAGGACGCGCCCTTCATCGCCACGCGCGTGGACCAGATGGGCGACACGCTTCGCTTCGAGACCAATGTCGGCGACGTGGTCGAGGCGGGCCCCGACAACGCCATCCGGGTCGAGACCGATCCGGCGACCGGCGAGCCTCGGCCCTATCTGCACGTGCGGCGCGGGCTGGAGGCGCTGATCGCCCGGCCGGTGTTCTACGAGCTGGCCGAGCTGGCGGCCGAGCGCGACACGTCCGAGGGGCCGCGCCTGGGCGTGGCCTCGAACGGCGCCTGGTTCCCGATCGCCCCGGCCGGGGCGCATCGCGGATGACCCTGTCCCGCGACGAACGCCGGGCCTGGATCACCAGCAAGCTGGATCCGATCGACGCCTACGACCCCAGCCTGGACGCCGCCCGCTCGGACTACGACCTCAACCCGACCCTGCGCCCCGACAATCCCCACGCCCTGCGGCCCGCCGCCGTGCTGGTCGGGCTAGTCGAGCGCGAGGCGGGCATGACCGTGCTGCTGACCCGCCGGGCCGACACCCTGCGCAGCCACACCGGCCAGATCGCCTTTCCCGGCGGCCGCTGCGATCCGGGCGAGACGCCGTGGGAGACCGCCCTGCGCGAGGCCCAGGAAGAGGTGAACCTCGACCCGAAGTTCGTCACCCTGGCCGGCCTGCTGCATGGCTACCGCACGGTGACCGGCTTCCACGTCACGCCGGTGGTCGGCTTCATCGACCCGGCCGCCACGGTCGAGCCCAGCCCCGACGAGGTGGCCGACGTGTTCGAGACGCCGTTCTCGTTCCTGATGGATCCGGGCAACCACCAGCGCCAGCATCGCGACCTGCCGGACGGCGAGCGGCGGTTCTTCTACGCCATGCCGTGGAACGAGCGGTTCATCTGGGGGGCGACGGCGGGCATGTTGCGGGGGCTGTACGAGCGCCTGCACGCGCCGGACGAAACGCCCGAGCCGACCTAGGCTCACCCAGCGTAAACCACGGAAGAATCTATGGTTAAGGTTATCAACGGGCTTGTTCCCCCGCGATAATCGTCTGAAATGCCTCGCCCCGCTCGCCGGGGCGTGTGGCGTACCGTGGGGGACAGCGTGAACACCGAGACGATAGGCGTGGCGCCGTGGATGGCGCTGCCGGAAACCCAGGCCGTGATCGCGGCGCTCGAAGCGCGGGGCTTCCCCGGCTGCGCGCGCTTCGTGGGCGGCTGCGTGCGCAACACCCTGATGGGCAAGCCCATCGACGACATCGACATCGCCACCACCCTGACCCCCGACCAGGTGATCGAGGCGCTGGGCGAGGCGGGCCTGCGCGCCATCCCCACCGGCGTCGACCACGGCACCGTCACGGCCATCGCGAACGGCAAGCCCTACGAGATCACCACCCTCCGCCGCGACGTCGAGACCGACGGCCGCCGGGCGGTGGTGTCGTTCACCCAGGACTGGGACCAGGACGCCGAGCGCCGCGATTTCCGCTTCAACGCCCTCTATGTCGACATCCACGGCCGGCTGTACGATCCGACCGGCGAGGGCGTGAACGACGCGCGCGACGGGCGGGTGGTGTTCGTCGGCGACCCGATGACCCGCATCCGCGAGGACTATCTGCGCATCCTGCGGTTCTTCCGTTTCCACGCCTGGTACGGCAAGGGCGACGCCGATCAGAAGGCCCTGGCCGCCTGCAAGGCGCTGAAGGGCATGGTCGAGGGCCGCGCCGCCGAGCGCACCCAGAAGGAGCTCTTGAAGCTGCTGGCGGCCGAGGATCCGCGCGCCGCTCTGCGGCTGATGGCGGCCACCAGCGTGCTGTCCTCGATCCTGCCGTCCGTGAAGTCCCTGGCCCGTTTCGAGGGGCTGATGACCATCGAGACCGAGCAGTTGTTCGAGAACGACCCCGAACTGCGCCTGGCGGCCCTGATCCCCGACGATCCCAAGCTCGCCGAGCAGATGGCCGAGCGGCTGCGGCTGTCCAACGCCCTGAAGGAGCGGCTGGTCGAGGCGGTCGGCAAGTCGCCGCGCATCGTCAGCTGGATGAGCCCGCGCGAGACCCGCCGGGCGGTCTACGCCCTGGGGCTCAAGACCTTCAGCGACCGGGTCAAGCTGGCCTGGGCCGCCGCGGGCCGCACCGCCACCACCCCGCAATGGCGCGGCCTGCTGGCCCTGGGCGAAAGCTGGACCCCGCCGGCCTTCCCCTTGACCGGGGAAGAGATCCTGAAGGCCGGGGTGCCCAAGGGCCCGATGGTCGGCGAGGTGATGCGCGAGGTCGAGATCTGGTGGATCGACCAGGACTTCATCGAGGACAAGTTCTCGGCCATCGAACGGCTGAAAGCCGTGGCTCAGGGGATGGTGTTCTAGGGCCTCGAAGGACGCGGGGCGCTTGCCTATATGCTGGCGTCGACGCGTTGGAGGCTCCTGCCCATGAAGATCGGCCTGCTCGAGACCGGCGAACCGCCGGAACAGCTCCAGCCGGAGTTCGGCCGCTACGGAACCATGTTCCAGGACCTGCTGGGCCCCGGCCACGCCTATGTCACCTACGATGTCCAGGCCGGCGTCCTGCCCGCCGATCCGGCCGAGTGCGACGCCTATGTCGTCACCGGCTCGGCGGCCGGGGTCTATGACGACCTGCCGTGGATCGCGCCGCTGAAGGCCTTCCTGGTCGAGGCGCGCGACCAGCCTCTGGTCGGGGTCTGTTTCGGCCACCAGATCATGGCCGAGGCGTTCGGCGGCAAGGTCGTGAAGTCCGACAAGGGCTGGGGCGTGGGCCTGCATGTCTATGACGTCGCCGAAGCTCAGCCCTGGATGGACGGCGACGCCAAGGCCGCCGTTCCCGCCTCGCACCAGGACCAGGTGATCGTGATCCCTCCAGGCGCCCGGGCCGTGGCCGGCAGCGCCTTCACCCCCGCCGGAATCCTGGTCTATGACGACCGGCCGGCGATCTCGATGCAGTTCCATCCCGAGTTCGATCCCGCCTACGCCCGGGCCCTGATCGAAGCCCGGCGCGGCAGCCGGTTCACCGACGCCCAGGCCGACGCGGCGATCGCCAGCCTGGAGCACGCCAACGATCGCGCCCGGGTGGCCGGCTGGATCGAAGCCTTTCTCACCCGTAGCGCCTGAAATCTGGCAACCTGGACCGCGGGCCAGCCGTTCCGGCTGAAACGCGGGAGACCAGGATCATGAGAGCCGTCACCATCGTGCTCGCCGCCGGTTCGCTGGTGGTCGGCGGGGCGCTGCTGTCCAGCGTTCGCGCCGCTCCGCCGGCGCCCTCCGCGCCCGCGCCGCCCGAGACGCTCAAGAGCGCCGCCGATTTCGTGTCGATCCAGGACCCGGCCGCCCGCTCGCTGGCCCTGTTCGCCGAGGCCGGCAAGGTGATCAACAGTCCGCGCTGCATGAACTGCCACCCCGTCCAGCGCGCCCCGACCCAGGGCGACGACCGCCATGCGCACAATCCGCCGATGGTCGGGGGGCAGAGCGGTCACGGGCCGGTGGGCATGCCGTGCAGCTCGTGCCACGGCCCCGCCAACGTCCCCACCCTGGGCGTGGACATCAAGTCGATCCCCGGCGACCCGAAATGGGCCCTGGCCCCGGTCGAGATGGCCTGGCAGGGCAAGTCGCTGGGCGCGATCTGCGCCCAGATCAAGGACCCGGCCCGCAACGGCGGCAAGAACCTGGCGCAGCTGCACCACCACATGGCCGAGGATCACCTGGTCGGCTGGGCCTGGAACCCGGGCGAGGGCCGGCTGCCCGCGCCCGGCACCCAGGCGCGGTTCGGCGAGCTGGTGAAGGCCTGGATCGACACCGGAGCCAAGTGTCCCAAGGCCTGATCCAGTGCACGGATCGATTGCATAACGTCGGTATGCAAGGACCGTAATTGGCGTATCTTCCCTGAACAATAAGAGGGGGAGGCTGATGGACAAGTTCGACGACGTGATCGCGACGATCGCCGCCATGGGCGGTCTGGGCCTGGCCGCGATGGCCCTGGTCGACGCCCTCAAGGCCGTGCCCGGCGGCGGCGTCTCGCGCATCGGCTTCGGCCATATCCGCAAGGTACTGCGGATGTTCGACAAGGTCCTGGTCCGCGCCGCCGGCGATCAGTGGGAGGCCGTGATCATGGCCCACTGGATCAACGGCCGCGACCGCGACGACCAGATCGGCGTGATCCGGTCGCTGCTGCGGCTGGGCCTCAATCCCGACACGGCGGGCCAATTGGCGGTGATCGGCAATGTTGACGCCGCGGCCCTGGGCAAGGCCGCCGGCAAGCTGACCGCCGGCTCGGCGCTCAGCGAGGCCGAGATAAACCTGATCGGGAGGGTCGAGGCGGCGGTCGAAGCGCACTTGGACGCGGCCTTCGACTTGGCCGAACAGGCCTATCGCAACACCGCCCGCGCGCTGTCCGGCCTGGTCGCGGTAGTGCTGGCGGTGACGGCCGGGATCCTGCTGTCCACCCCGGCCGAGCCCATTGATCCGCGCATCGCGGCGCTGATCGGCCTGCTGGCGGTGCCGATCGCGCCGATCGCCAAGGACCTGGTCAGCGCGCTGACGGCCAGCGCCCGGGCGGTCCGGCCGCGCGACAGCTGAGGCGGTCATGAGCCTGTACCTGAACCTGCGCTACGAGGCGGTMGGCGGCGGCCTGCGCAAGGATCCCTACCTGATCGAGGGCGACGGCAAGGCCGCCAAGCCGCTGATGAGGTCGCTGACCCCCAGCGAAGCGGCCCAGCGCGTGGCGGGGCGCACCCTGGTCTTCACCGTGCACGGCTTCAACGTGTCCTACGCCAGCGGCCTGTGCTCCCTGGCGCGGCTGGAGGACAAGCTGGCGCCGCTGCTGCCGCCGCATTTCCTGATGGTCGGGGTGCTGTGGCCCGGCGATTTCATCATCCCGGCGATCAACTATCCGGGCGAGTGGCGCGACGCGGTCAACGGCGGCAAGGCCGTGGCCCGGTTCGCCAACACCACCCTGCGCGGGGCCGCCGACTTCTGCTTCCTGTCCCACAGCCTGGGCGGCCGGCTGACGCTGGAGGCGGTGGCGGGGTTGAGCCGCAAGGCCTCGCGCGTCTGCCTGACGGCCGCGGCCACTGACGCCGACTGCCTGGAGCGGCCCTACAACACCGCCGTCGCCAACAGCGGCCATCTGACCTACCTGGCCTCGCTGCAGGACATGGTGCTGAAGCTGGCCTATCCGATCGGCGACTGGGCGGGCCACGTCTTCTTCGGCGACAAGGACGACGACATGGCCGGGGCGCTGGGCCGCTACGGCGCCAAGTGGCCGCGCACCCACAGCCCCAAGGCCTGGGGCTTCACGGTCGCCGACGACCTGAAGTACGACCACGGCAACTACTTCCCGCCCGGCAAGGCCACGATCCCCGACAAGCCCAGCCAAGGGCAGGTGGCGAAGTTCGCGGCGCGCTTCCTGGCGGGCGGCGCGCCGTCCTGGCCGCCGGCGCCTTAGGCCTCTACGGCCACTTCACCTCGGGCGGCATCGAGCTGAGGATCGACTCGACGTTGCCGCCGGTCTTCAGGCCGAACATCGTGCCGCGGTCGTAGAGCAGGTTGAACTCGACATAGCGGCCGCGCTGCACCAACTGCTGCTCGCGCTCCTCGGCGCTCCAGGCCTCGCCCATCCGGCGGCGGACCAGGGTGGGGTAGATCTCCAGGAACGCCTTGCCGACGTCCTGCGTGAAAGCGAAGTCGCGGGCCCAGTCGCCGCTGTCGTGATGGTCGTAGAAAATTCCGCCGATCCCGCGCGGCTCGTTGCGGTGGGGCAGGAAGAAGTACTCGTCGCACCACGCCTTGTACTTGGCGTGCCACGCCGGATCGTGGGCGTCGCAGGCGCGCTGATAGGCGGCGTGGAAGTCGATCGCGTCGGGGAAGTCCTGCTGGCGCTGATAGCCGAGCAGGGGGGTCAGGTCGCCGCCGCCGCCGAACCAGCTTTTCTTGGTGGCGATGAAGCGGGTGTTCATGTGCACGGCCGGCACGCGCGGATTGCGCATGTGGGCGATCAGGCTGATCCCGGTGGCGAAGAACCGCGGGTCCTCGTCGGCGCCCGGCATGTTCTTGGCCATCTCGGGCGTGAAGGTCCCGAACACGGTGGAGACGTGGACGCCGACCTTCTCGAACAGGCGGCCGTGCATCATCGACATCACCCCGCCGCCGCCGGCCTCGCGGTCCCAGGGCTTGCGCACGAAGCGACCCGGCTCGCCGGCGTAGAGATCGGCGGGGGCCTCGTCCTCCAGGCGCTCGAATTCCGCGCAGATCTGGTCGCGCAGGCTTTCGAACCAGGCGCGGGCCGTGGCTTTCTTCTGGTCGAGATCGGTCGGGGAGGCGGACGGCGTGCTCATGGGCAAGCCGATTACGAGGTTGGCGCGCGCCGCGCAAATCCGCAGCACCGCCTAAGGGGTTTTGCGGAGGCCTAAAGGACGATCATGGGCGCTCAGCAGTCGTCGTCCTCCGGATCGGCCAGGGCCTGCTTCGGAACGTCCAGCCAGACGTGGCAGACATGCTCGCCGCCGTCGCGCTTCACACACGAGATCTTGCCGTCGCCCTTGATCAGCCCGGCCGCGCCGCACTGATCCTTCTGGCCTTTCCCTGGCAGGCGATCATAGAGCTGCTTGGCCGCCGGCCCGGTGACCATCAGGTCGACGACGCCCGCCTCGTGCGGGAAGGCGCGGGCGACGCCGTCCGTCTGAGGCTTCGGCGAGGCGCCCAGGCAGGCGACCGCCGCCAGGGTGGTCAGGAAGATGCGCATCGCTCGTCTCCGTCGCTGTCTGGTCCGCGCGATCAGTCGCCCGGAAACCCGTCCGTCTGTCGCAGCGCCTCGCCCAGGGCCATGGCCGCCGTGGTCGCCAGGTTCATCGACCGCGCCTCGGGCCGCAGGGGGATCGTCAGGCGCGAGAAGGCCGCGTCATGAACCTCCGGTGGCGCGCCGCGGCTCTCGTTGCCGAACAACAGGGTGTCGCCTGCCTGAAAGTCGAACTTGTGGAAGGGGGCGGTCGCCTTGGTGGTGAACAGCAGCAATCGGCCCTCGCGACGTTCGGGCGCGGCAAGGAACGCTTCCCACGACGCGTGGCGGATCATGTGCGTCAACGGACCATAATCCAGGGCCGCGCGCTTCAAGCTCTTGTCGTCCAAAGGGAAACTGCACGGCTCGATGACGTCCAGCCCCACCCCCAGGCAGGCGCCCAAACGGATCGCCGCGCCCACGTTCTGAGGAATGCCGGGTTGAAAAAGCGCGAGCCGCATTCTAAGCGAACCACCATAGAGCCAGCAGGGGCATTTGCTGCGAATCGAAAGGGCTTGCGGACTTCGTCCGCGCGTCCGATAGGACGATCCGCTTTTGCCTCTTGTGGCGAAGACCCGTTCGCGGGTCCAGACAGTATGCGCCGACAGGCGTTTCTCCAGGCCGGGCCGTCTTTGGCGGCGCGGCGGCATCGAAGGGTGACTTGGGTGGCCGACACCGCCGTGGGCGCAAAAACTGATCCGGCGCATGGGGAAGACCCCAGCCGCCGGGATTTCATTTACATCGCGACGATCGCGGTCGCCGCAGGCGGCGCCGCTTCGATCGCGTGGCCGTTCATCGACCAGATGAACCCCGCCGCCGATACGCGGGCCCTGGCCTCGATCGAGTTCGACGTGACCAAGGTCGGCGAAGGCCAGCAGGTCGTCGTCAAGTGGCGCGGCAAGCCGCTGTTCGTGCGTAACCGCACCAAGGCCGAGATCGCCAAGGCGGTCGCGGACGACGGCGCGTCGATGAAGGATCCCGAAAAGGATTCGGCGCGCGTGAAGCCGGGCAAGTCCCAGTGGCTGATCGTCGGCGGCAACTGCACCCACCTCGGCTGCGTCCCGACCTTCGGCGGCGGCGAGTACGGCGGCTGGTTCTGCCCGTGCCACGGCTCGGTCTACGACACCTCGGGTCGTATCCGTAAGGGTCCGGCTCCGAAGAACCTGATCGTTCCGGAGTACGCCTTCCTGTCCGACACCAAGGTCAAGATCGGTTAAGCGAGATGAGCGGACATTCGACCTACGAACCCAAGACCGGTTTCGAGCGCTGGCTCGACGCCCGTCTGCCGATCGTGCGCCTGGGCTACGACAGCTTCGTCGACTACCCCACGCCGCGTAACCTGAACTACTGGTGGACCTTCGGCGGCATCCTGTCGCTGTGCCTGGCCTCGCAGCTGATCACCGGCATCATCCTGGTGATGCACTACACGCCGAGCGCCGACCACGCCTTCGCCAGCGTCGAGCACATCATGCGCGACGTGAACTACGGCTGGCTGATCCGCTACATGCACGCCAACGGCGCGTCGATGTTCTTCATCGCCGTCTACATCCACATGCTCCGCGGTCTCTACTACGGCTCCTACAAGGCGCCGCGCGAAGTGCTGTGGCTGCTGGGCTGCGTGATCTACCTGCTGATGATGGCCACGGCCTTCATGGGCTACGTCCTGCCCTGGGGCCAGATGAGCTTCCACGGCGCGGTCGTGATCACCAACCTGTTCGGGGCCTTGCCGCTGGTCGGCGAGAGCATCACCACCTGGCTGTGGGGCGGCTTCGCGGTCGACAACCCCACCCTGAACCGCTTCTTCTCGCTGCACTACCTGCTGCCCTTCATGATCGCCGGCGTGGTGATCCTGCACATCTGGGCGCTGCACGTGGTCGGCCAGAACAACCCGACCGGCGTCGAGCCCAAGTCGAAGGCCGACACCTTGCCCTTCACCCCGTACGCGACGGTGAAGGACGGGTTCGCGATGAGCGTCTTCCTGATCCTCTTCGCCTGGTTCGTCTTCTTCATGCCCAACGCCCTGGGCCACGCCGACAACTACATCCCGGCCAACCCGCTGGTGACGCCGTCGCACATCGTTCCGGAATGGTACTTCCTGCCGTTCTACGCGATCCTGCGCGCCGTTCCGGACAAGCTGATGGGCGTTCTCGCCATGTTCGGCGCCATCGCCTGCCTGTTCGCCCTGCCGTGGCTGGACACGTCGAAGGTGCGCTCGATGCGCTACCGCCCGACCGCGAAGATCCACTTCTTCATCTTCGTGGTGGCGTGCTGCATCCTGGGCGTCTGCGGCGCCAAGCTGCCGGACGACCAGGTCATCCCGGGCCTGACCACGTTCCAATTGATGTCTTCGGACCTCAACAGCTTCGTGTGGCTCAGCCGCGTGGCCGCGCTGTACTACTTCGCTTTCTTCCTGGTGATCCTGCCGCTGCTGGGCCTGACCGAAAAGACCCTGCCGGTGCCGGATTCCATCGCCTCTCCCGCCCTGTCGCACCCGGCCGCTGCTCCGGCCGAAGCGACCGCCGCGCCTGAAATGAAGGGCTGATCCCGATGCTGCGCAAACTCTCCGTCATCGCAGCGGTCGCGGGTCTCCTGACGGCCGGCGTCGCCGGTCCGGCCCTGGCGGCTCACGGCGCCTTGCCGGCCAAGAAGGTCGAGTGGTCGTTCGACGGCCCGCTCGGCAAGTTCGACAAGAACCAACTGCAGCGCGGCTACAAGGTCTATCGTGAGGTCTGCTCGGCCTGCCACGCGATGAGCCTGGTCAGCTTCCGCAACCTCGGCGACAAGGGCGGTCCGTTCTACGACGAGAAGTACCCGAACTCGAACGACAACCCGTACGTCAAGGCGATCGCCAAGGACTACGAGGTCGCCGACATCGACAACGAGACCGGCGACACCATCAAGCGCCCGGCCACTCCGGCCGACCGCTTCCCGTCGCCGTTCCCGAACGAAGCCGCGGCCCGCGCCGGCAACGGCGGCGCCCTGCCGCCGGACATGTCGCTGCTGGCCAAGGCCCGCGAAGAGGGTCCGGACCACATCTACTCGATCGTCACCGGCTACGCGGCCCCGCCGCCCGGCCTGAAGATGGATCCGACCCAGCACTACAACAAGTACATGGCGGGCGACCTGAGCTCGTACTGGTCGGGTCCGCACGACCACGTGCCCCCGGGCGGCTTCATCGCCATGGCTCCGCCGCTGAAGGCCGGCCAGGTGACCTTCGACGACGGCACCCCGTCGACGCTGGACCAGCAGGCCAAGGACGTCTCGGCCTTCCTGATGTGGGCCGCCGAGCCCAAGCTGGAAGAGCGCAAGCAGACCGGCTTCGTCGTGCTGATCTATCTGGTGCTGTTCGCGGGCCTGCTCTACGCGAGCTACCGCAAGGTCTGGAAGAACGAGTCGCACTGATCGACTCTAAGGCCTGAAAAGATCAGGGCTCGGCGGTGACGCCGGGCCCTTTTTCTTGACCGATCGCGTGGGGCGCCGGAGCAGGGGTCAGCCACAGCCGCAGGGCCTGGGGATCCAGCCGCAGGTGATAGGCCGACAGGACGTCGACGCCGACGGCCCCGACCACGCCGTCGGGCAGGTCGCCGGCCACCACGGCCGGCAGGTCCTGGCGCAGGGTTCCGTTCAGCGACAGGCCGCGCAGGGTTCCGGCCGGCTTCTGGCGCGGCCCGTCGGCGGCCCCGCGGGCCCGCACGCCGCCGCCCGAGGCGGTGTCCAGGGCGAAGGGGCCGGAGACCCCGGTCAGGCCGTCCGAAGCCGCCGCCGGGATGGTCGGCACGCCGCCCACCATGACGACTCGGATCGCGCCCCGCTCATGGCCGTGCGTCGATCCCGGCCGCTCCAGCCGCAGGCGGCAGGGGGCGAAGTCCAGGGTGACCACGTAGCGGTCCAGGATGTCGGCCCCGATCACCCCGGTGATCGGCGTGAAGAAGCCGACCCCGCGATAGTCGAGGTCCTCGACCGTCACCGCCGTCCCGGGCGCCTGCTGCCCCGCCACCCGCACCGGCAGGGTCAGGGCCGTCTCGGCGTAGCCGCCGCGCTGGGCGGCGGTGTTGTGCAGGAGGGTGCGGGGCGCGGACAGGTCGATCACGAAGTCGCCCGCCATGTCGCCGATGGCGGCCGGAGCCACCACGGCGCCGTTCTCGAACCAGCAGGCGGTCTCGCCCGCCATGGCCGGCGTCGCCGTCAGGCTCAGGAACAGCAGAGGGGCGAGGCGACGCATGATCCGATCCTAGCCAAGGTTTGGGCCGCGGGCGACCGCCGAGCGCGACCCGTGTTCGATAAGTCTTGACCCAGAGAACTCTGTATATCAGAGTAATCTGCATAAACTGCTCAAACCCGAGATCCTCATGCGTGCCTTGTCCGTTCTCGTCCTCGCCGCGACCCTGGCCGCCGCGCCCGCCTGGGCCCAGGGCCCGCCCGATCCGGCGGCGCGGATCGCCAGGCAGCAGGCGGCGATGAAGGCCCTGTCGTGGATGGACGGCGTCTGGCGCGGCCCGGCCGTGACCACCCGCCCTGGCGGCCAGAAGCTGACCGTCACCCAGACCGAGCGCAGCGGTCCGCTGCTGGGCGGCGCGGTGCATGTGGTCGAGGGGCGCGGCTACAACGCCGACGGTTCGACCGGCTTCAACGCGCTGGGGATCATTTCCTACGACCCCGACAAGGACGCCTACAGCATGCGCTCCTACGCCATGGGCCAGGCCGGCGACTTCCCGCTGACCGTGACCCCGAACGGCGCGATCTGGACCATCGCGGCCGGGCCGGCGACGATCCGCTACACGATCACCGCCAAGGACGGCGTCTGGCACGAGGTGGGCGAGCGCGTGGTCGAGGGCCAGCCGCCGGTCCAGTTCTTCGAGATGACCCTCAAGCGGATCGGCGACAGCAGTTGGCCGGCGGCGGGCGCGATCCCGCCGAACTAGGCCTCGCCCCGGCTCCCGCCGGCCCGCTGGAACAGCTGCAGGGTCCGAAGCATCGCCAGGCTGGCGCTGTCGGCGTGATAGCCGTTGGGGGCGACGAAGGCGTGGCCGGCGTCGTACAGCCAGACGGGCAGGTCGGGATGGGCGGCGATGATCGTCTCGACGTCGGTCAGCGGGATCATCGGGTCCGTCCGGCCAAAGTGCAGGATGGTCGGGACCTTGGGCTGCTCGTCCACATAGCTGGCGATGTCGCCGCCGTAGAAGCACGACACCGCCGTCAGCCCGGCGCAGCGGGCCGAGGCCAGCCAGGCGGTGGTGCCGCCGAAGCAGAAGCCCATGGCGAACACCTTGCCGCCGTCCGACAGCGCGTCGATCGCCGCCTGCACCCGGGGCAGGGCCGCCGCGCCCCAGCCGCTGGCAAGGCCCATGGTCATGCGGACGTCCAGGTTCGGCGGGTCGAGGTCGGCGGCCGGGAAGGGGGCGTCGGCGTCGTCCAGCAGGCTGGGGGCGATCACCTCGTAGCCCTGCTCGGCCAGGCTGTCGGACAGGGCGCGGATGTGCGGCGTCACCCCCCAGATGGCGTGCAGGATCACCAGCCCGCCACGCCGCGCCTCGCCGGGCGGGGCGTGGTAGGCCGAGACCGCCTCGCCGTCGGCGGTCGTCAGGACGATGCGCGCGCCGGCCTCAGCCATGCTTCTTGTCGGTCAGGGTGCAGGCCACGCCGGCCGCCTTGGCTTCTTCGCAGGACAGCGACGACTGGGTCGCGGTCGAGCCCGGGGCCGGGGCGTCGACGATGTAGCCGCCGCCGCCCTTGCAGGCGATCTCGTAGCGCCGGATCGGCGGATCGCCGCCGCCGCCCAGGAAGGTTCCGTCGGCCACCGTGCAGGCGGGCGAGGCCTTGGCGGCCAGCGGCTTGAGTCCCGCGACGGGGGCGGCGTTGCCCGGCAGCGAGCAGATCATGCCCTTGGGCCAGGCCTTGCCGGCGGCCAGGGCCGCGGTGTCCAACGCCAGGCAGTCGTTCAGCACCAGCTTGCCGTCGGGTCCCAGGTTGATGATCCAGCCCAGGGCGTCCTTGCAGGCGATCTCGTACTCCGGCTTGCTGCTGGGGCGGGTCGACAACGGCGCGGCCTCGACCACCTCGCAGGGCGCGTGCAGGTCGGCGGCGACCTTGGCGGCCGCCCGCACCACCATCGGATTGCCGGGCTCGCGGGGCGTCAGCCGGGCGTTCGGGCGGTTGACCGAATTGTACTGCATCTGATTGTACTGGCGCATGCCGGTCGTGACGCCTGGACCGGGCATGGTTTCCTGGGCGAGCGCCGGGGCGCAGAGCGCCGCCAGGGCGCCGACGAGAACGAACAGGCAGCCGATCTTCTTCATGTGGACCCCCAAGGTCTGCGACTACGCCAGAGGTTGTATCGCCTCGAGCGTCTCCGCAAGCTCAACCTTCATCCTAGCCCGCGCCGTGGGCCTGGAAGAGCTCCAGGCTGCGCCGGCGGGCAAGTTTGGCGTCGTCGAGGTCGGAGTCCGGGCGGCCGTCGTTGTTGAAGCCGTGGCCGCTGTTTTCGTAGATGTGGACGGGCGTCCCGGGATGGGCGGCCAGGACCTTGGCCTTGACCTCGTCGGCGGGGATGTGGCCGTCCTTGCGGCCCAAGTGGACGACCACCGGCGCGTTCAGCGGCAGTTCGGCGTTGGCCGCGATCATGCTGCCGTAATAGGCCGCGCCGGCCGTCAGGCCCCTCAGCTTGCTGGCCGCCAGCCAGACCAGCGAACCACCCAGGCAGTAGCCGACCGCGAAAACCGGTCCGCGCGGGGCCAGTTCGTCGATGCAGGCCTGGATGTCCGACAGCATCTTTTCCAGGCCGATCGCCTGCACATGGCTGACGCCGATCGGGAAGGCGGCTGGCTCGTGCTCGGCCACGTAGCCGGGCGCGGCGCGGTCGAAGATCGACGGGGCCAGCACCTCGAAGCCCAGGGCCGACCAGCGCGCCACGTCGGCCATCACGTACTGGTCCAGGCCGAAGATCTCCTGCACCACCACGATCCCGCCCTTGCGCTCGCCCCGCGGCGCGGCGTGAGCGGCGGTGAACTGGAAGCCGTCGGTGGCGGAGGTCAGGGTGACGGTGTCGGTCATGGGAACGCTCGAACTGAGAGTGAAAACGAAAACGGCCGGGGGTGAGCCCGGCCGCTTGTGGTTCTAGACGTTGAACCGGAAGTGCATCACGTCGCCGTCCTTGACGACGTAATCCTTGCCTTCGGCCCGCATCTTGCCGGCTTCCTTGGCGCCGCTTTCGCCGCCCAGCTTGACGAAGTCGTCATAGGCGATGGTCTCGGCGCGGATGTAGCCCTTCTCGAAATCGGTGTGGATGACGCCGGCCGCCTGCGGGCCGGTGTCGCCGACGTGGATGGTCCAGGCGCGGGCTTCCTTGGGGCCGACCGTGAAATAGGTCTGCAGGTCCAGCAGGCTGTAGGCCTCGCGGATCAGGCGGTTCAGGCCCGGCTCTTCAAGGCCCAGGGTTTCCAGGAACTCGGTGCGTTCCTCGGCGTCGAGCAAGGCGATCTCGCTCTCGATCTGGGCCGAGATGACCACGGCCTTGGCGCTGTCCTTGGCGGCGCGTTCGGCCACCAGGTCGCTGTACTTGTTGCCCTTGTCGGCGCTGCCTTCATCGACGTTGCAGACATAGAGGGCCGGCAGCGAGGTCAGCAGCTGCAGCATGTGCCAGGCCTTCTCGTCATCGGCGTCGATCTTGGCGGCGCGGGCCGGACGGCCTTCGCGCAGCAGGTTCAGCGCGATCGTGGCCAGGCGCAGGGTGTTGGCGCTTTCCTTGTCGGCGCCGACCTTGGCGCGCTTCTCCAGGGCGGGAACGCGCTTCTCCAGGCTTTCCAGGTCGGCCAGCATCAGCTCCATCTCGATGATCTCGAGATCGCTGATCGGGTCGATGCGGCCTTCGACGTGGACGATGTCGCCGTCCTCGAAGCAGCGCGCCACGAAGGCCACGGCGTCGCAGTCGCGGATATTGGCCAGGAACTGGTTGCCCAGGCCCTCGCCCTTGGATGCGCCGCGCACCAGGCCGGCGATGTCGACGAAGGTGATCCGGGCCGGGATGATCTCTTTCGAACCGGCGATCTTGGCCAGGGCGTCCAGGCGCGGCTCGGGCACGGCCACTTCGCCGGTGTTGGGCTCGATCGTGCAGAACGGATAGTTGGCGGCCTGGGCCGACGCCGTCTGGGTCAGCGCGTTGAACAGGGTGGACTTGCCGACGTTGGGCAGGCCGACGATGGCGACTTTAAGGGCCATGGAACTCTCATGAATTTCGTTGGCGCGCGATTAGCACGGATCGGCGGGGAAGTCCCGGTGGACGAGCATAGGTGGTGCGGCGAGCACTTGCCCCCTACGGACCGCTTCGCGGTCCTCTTCCCCCACAGGGGGAAGAGGATGCCGTGCGCGCGTCCTCCGCCCCCTATGGGGGCGGACAGACCGCGAAGCGGTCAGGTGGGGGCAAGTATTAGCGGGCATGGCGCTGCAAGCTCACGCCTCCGGCTGTGAGTGGGAATGGAAAGGGTCGCGGAGCGCCGGACGACGTCCGGAGTTCTTTGATAAATACCGTTTCGACGAAGCCGATCGCTCCGCGCGCTCGTTATCCGCCAGCATCCGGTGGGCAGCCCTGTTGAGGCTTAGCCGGACCCGGAACCGACCCTTTCGAGCCAGTCCCAGCCGCCGAGGGCGCGGGCCAATGGGCAATACACGCGCTTTGTCCCCGTTCGACGCCGACGGCGGGCGGGCTCCCCAACGATGGAAGTCCCCGGACCGCGCGAGTAACCCCCTCGCGCCTGTCCCCGCTCGATCGCCCCCCGCC
>NZ_JBFTOB010000022.1:0-113233 GCF_056397765.1 Caulobacter sp. 05L422
CTGCGTCTGAGCCAGGTCTACCGGAAGGGCTCGCAGTCCAGCGGCGCCAACCAGAACGGCGTCACCGCCGCGGCGCTGTTCGCCGACGACTACAAGCAGACCGACTTCTCCTCCAGCTTCGACCTGGAGAAGATCTTCGGCCTGGGCAACGTGCCGCAGCTGACCTTCAACGTGACCAACATCACCAACGAAAAGCTGCGCTCGCACTTCCAGTACGACAACGCCACCTTCACCTACTACAAGCCCGGCCGTCAGGTCCTCGTGGGCATGCGGGCCACCTTCTAGACGTTAGGCTTCGGGCGGACGGCGCTGGCGCCGTCCGCCCTCCGGTCGGAACGGCGAGCGCAACTCGCCAGAACCCTCAAAATTCCTCCCCCAACTGGCCTGGCCTTCCGCCAGGCCAATTTTTTATGCCGACGCGGCATCACCTGAAAAATCCCGGACGTAACCAGACGCCGCCTCGTCTTCGAAGCACCGACCGAACCGACCTGGACCTAGCTGGCGCAATTGGCGCGCGCGGGCCGCCGTATCGTAAAACACCAATATTATGTCTGACAAAATATCCGCCACAAATCTGTCGAGTACGGCGAGAGCTAGGCTCATTAGCGGATCCAAATGTTATTCTGGCTGTAATCGCGTTCGGATTCTATGTCGACCATTGGCCCATTGACTGAAATATTTGTCTGAGTAAACCTGAGCGTCCTGTGGGAGGAGCGTAAGATGGGTAAAAGATGGATGGCGCTTGCGTTGGCGGCGACCATGGCGATCGCGTCTTCGGCGGGCGCAGACGAAGTGCAGTCACCGGCGCCGGGCTCCAATCCTCTCTTCCGCGACAGGTTCACGGCCGACCCCGCGCCGCTGGTGGTCGGCGATCGCCTGTTTCTCTACGTCGGCCACGACGAGGCCCAGCGCGACGAGATGTTCAACATGCGCGAGTGGCTGGTCTATTCGACGGCGGACATGAAGACCTGGACGTCTTATCCGCCGATCATGAAGGCCACGGACTTCAAGTGGGCCAAGAAGGACGCCTGGGCGTCGCAGGCGATCGAGAAGAACGGCAAGTTCTACTTCTACGCCGCGGTCGAGCACGACAGCACTCATCCCGGCAAGGCGATCGCGGTCGCGGTCTCCGACAAGCCGACCGGACCCTTCGTCGATGCGCGCGGCTCGGCCCTGATCACCAACCAGATGACGCCCAAGGGGACGCATAGCTGGGAGGATATCGATCCCACGGTCTTCACCGATGACGATGGAACGACGTGGATCGCCTGGGGCAATCGCCAAGCCTATATCGCCAAGCTCAAGCCGAACATGATCGAGATCGACGGCCCGATCACCGAGATCACGCCGCCGCATTTCGAGGAGGGGCCATGGCTGCACAAGCGCGGCGGCTTGTACTACCTGACCTACGCCTCGCTCGACCGGTCGACGCAGCGCGACGAGCACGTTTCCTATGCGACCGCGCCCTCGATCACGGGGCCATGGACCTATCGCGGGCTGCTCACGGGATCGGGCAAATACAGCTTCACGATCCATCCCGGCATCGTCGAGTTCAAGGGCGACTGGTACATCTTCCTGCACAACGCGGATCTGGCCATCGGCGATCAGAGCGGCGCGATCGGGCGCCGGGCCGTGACCGTCGAACGCCTCCACTACAACGCCGACGGAACGCTTAAGCCCGTCGTGCAGACGAAGGCGGGCATATCAGCATCGGCCCGCTGACCGCGACGTCGCGACAACAGAACGATACGAGGAAACGATGAGGAAGCTGCTGACCGCGGGCGTGATCGCCGCGCTCATTGGACCATCTGTCGCCGCCGCCCAGGCCGATCCGCTGGCGCCGACCGGCCGCTGGTCGGCCTATACGGCTGGACGCGCGGCCACGCCGCCTATGGGGTGGAGCACCTGGAACGCCTTCGCCACCGACATCGACGAGGACAAGATCCTGGGATCGGCGAAGCAGATCGTCGATAGCGGGTTGGCCGCCAAGGGCTATCGCTACATCAACATCGACGACGGCTGGGCGCTGAAGCGCCGGATGCCTGACGGGCGCATGATCATCCGGGACGACAAGTTTCCCTCGGCCCGCACCGGCGGTGACGCCCCCAGCTTCAAGCCGTTCACCGACAAGCTGCACGCGATGGGGTTGAAGGCCGGCATCTATTCCGACCTGGGCCGCAACACCTGTTCGGAGGCCTATTCGCCGACCGACACCGACCTGCCCAAGGGCACGGTCCTGGAGCGCGAGGTCGGGCTCTACGGGCGCATCGATCAGGACATCGCGCTCTACTTCAAGGACTGGGGGTTCGACTTCATCAAGGTCGACGGCTGTGGCCTGCGCGACTACGGGCCGCAAAGCGAACGGGTGCGTTCGGGTAAGTTCCGGGCGCTGGGGCCGTACCTGGACTCCAGCGAGGTGATGCGCACCGACATCGCGGCGATCCAGGGGATGTTCCGCCAGATCAACAGCGCGCTGGCGCGGGAAAACCCGGACGGCGACTATCTGCTCTCCCTCTGCGTTTGGGGCGCCGCGAACGTCCGGGCTTGGGGCAAGGACTATGGCGGCATCTCGCGCACCAGCGACGACATCTCGCCGGCCTGGGGCCGGCTGCTGGTCAACTACGACACGACGGTGACTCGGTCGCTCTATGCCCATCCCGGGTCGTGGAACGATCCGGACATGCTGCACATCGGCGCAGGCGACTTCGACGCGGGTCACCTTACCGAAGCCCGGTCGCACTTCGCGCTTTGGGCGATGCTCAACGCGCCCTTGATGATCGGGACCGACCTGCGCAAGACGCCCCAGGCGCTGCTGGACGTCTTCGGCAACTCCGACATCATCGCGCTCAATCAGGACCCGGCCGGCAACCAGGCGACGCTGGCTCATGACTCCAGCGACCTGCAGATCCTGGTGAAGACCCTGGCCTCGGGCGACAAGGCCGTGGCGATCTTCAACCGGGGTTCGGGCGACTACGACGTTGACCTGAACGCGGGCCATCTGAAGTTCAGAGATGATGCGCCCATCGAGCTGACCGATCTTTGGAGCCAGCAGCGCACTACCTTCACCAAGCGGACCAAGCTCCACGTCAAGCCGCGCGAGACGCTGATCTTCCGCGCGCACGGGACCCGTTCGTTGCAGGGCGGCTACTATCTGTCGGAGCAGCCGGGGAGCGTGAACCCAGCGGTGGACGGCGTGGTGCAACCGAGTCCCGACCCCTCGATCTTTCGGACCGCGGCGGGCTGGGGCGGAACCGGCGGCGCCGGCGATCGTCCGTCGTACGCCGGCTGGGGCGGCGCGCGGGCCGACAGCGCGCCGTATGGTCAGCTGCTTCAGATCGCGGGCAAGCGGTTCGTGGCGGGCGTCGGGATACTGGCCAACTCGCGGCTCGAGGTTCGGAACGAGAAGGCGGCGCGCTTGACCACGAGCGTCGGCGTCGATGACAGCGCGAGTGACAAGGCCAGCGAGGTGACGTTCGCCGTCTATGGGGACGGCAAGCTGTTGGCGACCAGCAAGCCGCTCAAATGGGGCATGGCTTCGCAGTCGCTCTCTGTCCCGGTCGCGGGGGTGAAGCTGATCGAACTCGTCGCGCGCAGCCCTGAAGGGGACAACCAGCGCCTGCCGGTGACCTGGGGCGACGCTGCGCTCCTGGAGCGCTGACCCGGCGCTGGCCTTTGACCCGAAAAAGAAATCGCCGCCGACATCGCCTTTCGGCGACCTCGGCGGCGATCTTGGTCTCTAGAAACTAGAAGCGGAAGCGAACGCCCCCGCGGTACATCCGGCCGACAATGTCGTAGAGGGCCGGGTTGGCGTAGTTCGGCGACTTGGCCGGATCGCGGTCGAAGAGGTTGTCGATCTTGAAGTAGGCCGTCACGTCCTGACGGATATTATAGGTCCCGCCCACGTCCATGTAGAAGGCGCCCGGCATGAAGTTCTTGTCGATCGTCGGAGCGTTGGGCGTCGAGATCGGGCAGGTCCCCGGGGTGCAGACGACGTACTGGTTGCCGTAGTTGCCGTCGGTGAACCAACGCTCCTGCAGCGTCAGGCTGAAGCGGTCGGTCTCGTAGCTCTGGATCGCCAGCCACTTCCAGTCGGGCGTGTTGCCCTGGTTCACGCCCGCCGAGTCGACCGGGACCGTGCCGGGCAGGCCCGTGTCGGTCCAGAAGTCGCGGATATGGGTCGCCAGGGCACGCAGGGTGAAGTTACCCGGAAGGCCCAGCGGCTGCTGCCAGCGATAGCTGGCCTCGATGTCGAAGCCGCTGGTTTCGATCGACGCCAGGTTGAAGGACTGGACGTTGATGTAGTTCGGGCCGCTGGTGTTGTTGAGGTTATAGGTCCCGCAGGTCTCCGGTATGATGTTGCGATAGCAGTAGTCGACGATCTGAGCCGCACCCAGGCTGGAGATGACGTCGTCGACCTTGATCTTGTAGTAATCGAATGACGCGCTGAAGCCGGGCAGCCAGGACGGATTGGCCAGGACCACGCCGATCTGGGAGTTCCGCGCGATTTCCGGCGTCAGATTCGGGTTGCCGACCACGTTTTGGATCGCCACCACGTTCCTGTTGTTCACGGGGTCGAAGAAGTTCGGCAGCGTCGTGGTGACCGGCGCGGCGAACAGTTCCGACAGGTTGGGCGCACGGACGTCCCGCGAGATCACGCCCCGCAGGCGCACGCCGTCGACCGGCGTGTCCCAGGTGCCGCCGGCCTTCCAGGTCCAGATGGTCCCCGAGGTGCTGTAGTCGGTCACCCGCGCCGCGGCGTTGAAGTTGGCGCGCCCGACGGCGTCGTTGTCGAACAGCGGCACGTCGACTTCCAAGAAGGCTTCCTTGACGTTGTAGACGCCGTCGCCATTCTTGTAGTTGCCGGCGTGCCAGTTGTTGCCGACCGGTGCGAGAAGCGGATCGGCCGGATAGGCGCCGCCGTAGGGGCTGCGATCAGAGACGCCGGCGCCGTACGGGTCGGCGTGGACGGTGTAGAATTCCCGGCGATATTCAGCACCGAAGGCCACCGACAGCGGGCCGGCCCACAGCTCGACCGGCGCGCCCGAGAAGTTCAGGCTGGCCACGTCCTGGGTCATGCGCAGGCGCTGGAACGGACCGGCGGCGGGCTGGACATATTCCAAGGTCGAGGCCGACGGGGGCTTGCCGCCGAAGATGTTTAGCGGCTGGCAGCCGCTGGCGCGCGCCACCGGATCGGCGCAGACGATCGCGCCGTTCAGCGTGGTGGCCTGGATCGCCTGGTTGAAGCGAGGCGTCAGCAGGATGTGGTCGACGTCGATGGCGGTCTTGTTGACGCCATGCTCGTAGTAGGCGTCATAGCTCCAGTCCTTGCTGAACAGCCCGAACTTGCCCTTCAGGCCGCCGACCACGCGATATTGACGGCGATCGGTGTGAACCTTGGTGTTGGGCAGCACGGCGTTGCTGACGCCGTACTGGAAGCTGGTGATGCCCGCCGTCGCGCAAGCGGCTTGAACCGAGGCCGGCACGTACGGGTTGGAGCACTGCAGGGTCAGGCCGGTCTTGTTCATGCCGTTGACGGGCTGGTTGCTGGTCTTGACCTGGCCCAGGTTGAACGAGACGTAGGCCTCGTTGTTCTCGGCGAAATCGTAGCCGATGCGCCCGTAGCCCACCTTGCGTTCAATCGCCGACTGAAGCGTGCGGCCGCTATCGACGTTGCCTGACAGGTCGCCGCCGACGCAGGAGCCCGGGAAGCAACCGATAACGGCTCCGTTGGCGGCCTTGGACGGCACGCCGCCCGAGCCATACTGGAACTGGAACGGATTGCCGCTCTGGTCGAAGGCGGTGCCCTGCAGCGGACCGGCCGTGATCAGGCCGTACTTGGTGTAGGCATATTGCTGGGCGTAGTCGCGCATCAGGTACTGCGGCGAGCCGTCGTTGGTGACGTTGCGGTTGATCATCGTCGTCTGGGTGAACCAATCGCGGTCGCCCGCCAGGTCCAGGCCGAAGTCGCCCGGGCCGACGCCGTCTTCCTTGGCCCACTCCACGCTGCCGACCACGTGCACGCGGTCGCCGGCGAAGCTGCGGCCGCCGGCCAGTTGGACCAGGCCCTGCTCGTTATCGCCGTAGGTCGAGACGCCCGCTTGGACGTTGCCCTTCAGTCCGGTGAACCGGGTGTCGGTGATGAAGTTGACGACACCGCCGACGGCGTCCGAGCCGTACGAAGCCGAGGCGCCGCCGTTCACGACGTCCACGCGTTGGATCAGCAGTTGCGGGAACAGGCTGACGTCGGTGACGCCCGTGTAGTAGGCGCCGACCACGCGTTGGCCGTCCAGCAGGGTCAGGGTGCGGATGGTGCCCAGGCCGCGCAGCGAAAACGAGCTGAGGCCTTGCTGGCCGCTCGACGTGCTGAAGGTGTTGGTCGCCGAACCACTCGAGCCCTGCAGCGACGGCAGCTGGACGATGGTGGCGAAGATGTTGGGCTGAGCGTTGTTCTGGATCTGGGCTTCGCCGATCACGGAGGTCGGCGTCGGCGCGGTGAAGCCCGTTGTCTGGATGCGCGTGCCGGTCACGACGATCTCGCTAACGGTGGCGGTTTCCGGCGGAGAGGCCGGAGCGGCGGTCTGCGCCAGGGCCGAGCCGCCGATCAAGCTCGCCAGCAGGGCGGCCGCGCCGGCCGAACCGAGCGCCTCGCGTTTCATTTGCCGGACTATTTCGCCCCTGTCGGCGCGCGGATTCGAAGACGCGTTGCGATGTAAGACCATTTCCATCCCTCCCTGAGCGCCGTTGATCGGCGCGTTTGACGCTTGCCCCCGAGGTGTTCGCCATCGATGGTAGCGTTATCGTAAAATTTGGTATGTCCGATGTTACAGCAAGTCAATACTCCGACATATTAACGTTGAAACGCCTTTGATCCTTCGCTAACCCAGGGGTGAAGACGGGCTTCAGCGCTTTGACGCGGTAAAAATCGCGACGAGCGCGGGGTCTATCGGCCAATCTGGTCGATGATAACGTTATCGGGGCGGGTGTATGATCGGCGGCGTCAAACTTGGCGATGTGGGGAGGGCGCGGTTCCCGTTCGTGCGCTGGACCATCATCGGGCTGTTCGTCCTGGCGATGGTGCTGAACTATCTGTCCCGCTCGGTGCTCGGCGTTTCCGCGCCGATGATCCTCAGCGAGCAATCGATCTCGAGCGAGCAGTACTCCTGGATCACCAGCGCGTTTCAACTGGGGGTCATGCTTCAGCCGTTCGTCGGCTATTTCCTCGATGGCGTCGGGCTGAGGCTGGGCTTCACGGTCTGCGTGGCCCTGTGGTCCCTGATCACCATCGCGCACGTCGCGGCCCAGGGCTGGGCCCCGTTCGCCGGACTGCGCTTCGCCTTGGGGCTGGCGGAGGGCTCGGCTCAACCCGCAGGGCAGAAACTGACGGCCGAATGGTTCCCGGCCCGTGAGCGGGGCCTGGCCAGCGGCGTCTACAACATCGGCGCCTCGTTCGGCGCGGTGTTCGCGCCGCTCCTGGTCGCCTGGGCGGTCGCCACGCATAGCTGGCGGCTGGCCTTTGTCGCCGCCGGGGTCCTGGGGCTGGTCTGGACCCTGGCGTGGCTGGCTTGGTACCGTTCGCCGGACAAGCATCCGCGGCTGAGCGCCCAAGAACGCGCCCATATCGAAGCAGGTCAGGAGCAACACCTGGCCGCGCGCGGCAAGCGTGCGGCCTTCATGGATCTGGCCAAGCGCCGCGAAGTCTGGGGCATCGCCTTGCCGCGCATGCTCGCCGACCCCGTCTGGGGGATGCTGTCGTTCTGGATGCCGCTCTATTTGGCGCGGGAGCGGGGGTTCGATCTGGCCCATATCGCCATGTTCGCCTGGCTTCCGTTTCTCGCGGCGGACCTGGGCTGCCTGTTCGGCCCGGCCCTTGTCAGCTTCCTGCAGCGGCGAGGCGTGCATCTGATCGACGCACGCCGCTGGGCCTTCACGCTCGGAGCGGCGCTGATGATCGGCATGGCCTTCGTCGGGCTCGCGGCCAATCCCTACGCCGCCATCGCCTTGCTGTGCCTGGGCGGCTTCGCGCACCAGACCTTGTCCGTGACCGTGATCACCATGGCGTCGGACCTCTTCGCCCGAAACGAGGTCGCGACCGTCGCCGGCATCGCCGGTCTGGCGGCGAACCTCGGAGTCCTGGTCTTCACCCTGGCCCTTGGTCGCCTAGTCGACCAGATCGGCTACGGCCCCTTCTTCATCGTGCTCGGCCTGCTCGACCTGATCGGCGCCGCCTTGCTCTGGACCCTGGTGCGCAAACCCGCATGACCCTTATTCGCAATCCCATCCTTCGGGGCTTCAATCCCGATCCCTCGATCGTGCGCGTGGGCGAGGACGTCTACATCGCCACCTCCACCTTCGAGTGGTATCCGGGCGTTCAGATCCATCACAGCCGCGACCTTGTGAACTGGCGGTTGGCGGCGAGACCCTTGAACCGGCCCGCGCAGCTGGACATGCGCGGCGACCCCGATTCCTGTGGTGTCTGGGCCCCGGACCTCAGCCATGTCGATGGCCGCTTCTGGCTCGTCTATACGGATGTCAAACGGTTCGGTCAGTCGACGCTCGACGGCGCCAAGGGCGTCACCCTGCGCGACTTCCACAACTACCTGGTGACTTGCGACAGCATCGACGGAGCGTGGTCGGATCCCGTCTATCTCAACAGCAGCGGGTTCGATCCGGCCCTGTTCCATGACGACGATGGACGCAGCTGGCTGCTGAACATGCTGTGGGACCATCGTCCCGACAGGCCGCGCTTCGCCGGCATCGTCATCCAGGAGCTTGACCGCGCCACCGGGGCGCTGGTCGGGGAGCGTCGGACGATCTTCCACGGCACCGAGCGCGGTTTCACCGAGGGGCCGCACCTCTACAAACGCGATGGCTGGTACCATCTTCTGGTCGCCGAAGGCGGGACGGGCTGGGGTCATGCCGTGGTCATGGCGCGCTCTCGCGACCTGATGGGGCCCTACGAACTTCATCCGGACAGCGTCGTGCTATCCGCTGGCGGTCGCCGCGACGTCCCTCTGGCGCGCGCGGGCCACGGCGACCTGGTCGAGCTGGCCGACGGCGCGCCCTGGATGGCGTATCTCTGCGGCCGTCCGCTGCCGGGCAGGCAACGTTGCGTGCTGGGTCGCGAGACAGCCTTGCAGCCGATGCGGTGGTGTGAAGACGGCTGGCTCAGAACCATGACGGTGGACGCCGCCCCGGATCCACGGCCGCCCGCCCCGAACCTGGCGCCGGCCCCCTGGCCGGAGGAGACCTGGAGTGGCGACTTCGACGACTCGGCGCTGCCCGCGCCGTTGCAGTGGCTCCGCACGCCCTATCCCGACGAGTTGTTCAGCCTGACCGCCCGGCCGGGGCATCTGCGCCTCTATGGTCGCGAGACCGTCGGCAGCCCGTTCCGGCAAGCGCTCGTCGCGCAACGCCAGGAGCATTTTTGCTACACGGCGACAACCCGTCTGGATTTCGAGCCCGCCGACTTCCAGCAAGCGGCCGGACTGATCTGCTACTACAACAGCACCAAGTTCCACTATCTCCACGTCACGCGGGAGGACGGCGCGCGGCGGCTTCAGGTCATGACGGCTTGCCCCGACACCGGCGGCTGCACGCTTGAGGTCGTGGTGGGCGCGCTGCCCGAAGGGGGCGTCGAACTGCGCGTGGACGTCGACTTCGATCAGCTCAGGTTCGCCTGGCGTGGCGCGGGGGAGGGGAGCTGGACGCTCCTGAACGGCACGCTCGACGCTAGCATACTGTCGGATGAGGCGTCGCTGCCGGGGTTGCCCAACTTCACGGGCGCCTTCGTCGGGATGGCGTGCCAGGATATGTCCGGGAGCGGCATGCCCGCAGATTTCGCCTTCTGGCGCTATGTCGGGCGCGAGGATGTTTGAACCGCGCGCCTAGAGGCGTGCGGTTGAAAGGCGAGTGACGATCTCATGGTCGAGCACGCGGTCCGAGCTGTCGCCAAGAGGCTCGCCGCTGGTGATCTGCGCCGCCAGAAGGCCCAGCGCCTCGGCCGCTAACCGGCGAACAGGCTGATGAACCGTGGTGAGCGGCGGCCAGACCGTGATCGCCGGCGAGGTGTCGTCGAAGCCCACGACGGTCAATTCGCCCGGCACGTCAAGGTGACGGCGATGGGCGACGGACACCACGGCGGCGGCCATGTCGTCGTTGCTCGCGAAGATCGCCGTTGGCGGTATGGCGGCATCGAGCAACTGCTCGGCCGCCGCCAGGCCCGAGGTGAAGCTGAAATCGCCTTGAGCGATGGTCGTCACGACGCCGGCGGCCTCGCGGACAGCCGCATAGAAGCCCGTCAGGCGCTCGGCGCTTGCCGCCTGGTCGGGGTTGCCCAGAATGAAACCCAGCCGCCGATGACCAAGACCGATCAGTTCGCGGGTCATTTCGTAGGCGGCGCGGCGATCGTCGATGCGCACGCAGATCGCGCCCTCGACGTCGTATGCGCCCACCGCCGCCAGCGGAAGCCGGGCCTTGCGCAACGGCTGCAGCACGGCGGGGGACTCGCCCAGCGGCGGGGCCAGGATCGCGCCTCTTATACCCGACGCGATCAGGTCCTTCACCGCCGCCGCGGCGGGCGGACGGCCATTTTCGCCCTTCAGCAGCGTCAGGCGTGCACCACGCGTCGAGGCCTCCTCGAAAACGCCCGTCAGAAAATCGCTCATGAAAGCGGCGCTGGGATTGGAGTAGATCACCCCGATCCTCAGTTCGCCGGAGGTCACAAGGCTGCGCGCGGCGACATTCGGCGTATAGCCCAGCGCTTGGACCGCCGCGTCCACCGCCGCGCGCGTATCAGGACCGACACCCGGCCGGCCATTGATCACGCGTGAAACGGTCATCGGCGAAACGCCGGCCTTAATCGCGACATCGACGATCGTCGGTCCGCGACCTTGTCCTGCCTTCCTCGCCAATCCGTTCCCCTGTCGCCACGTCCGGCCACTGACCGCTGCGTCCAACACGCAACCGGCGATTTCGCAATTGTCGCTCGTCCGACCTGGTGCCTGCCAAGCCGTGTCCGAGTCCTATCTATACCAATCGATCCTTAGTCGGAGCTTGCCCGGCGTCCAAGCCATGGTTTGCGCTAACATGATTGTCTGAGCGCGACCGCGACCTCGTATTTCCACGCCGAGCGGCGGCACGAGCTTCTATTATGATGCTTGCCTTGGTTTGCAGGCAGCGCCGAAACATCAGTTCATGGCCCGACGATCTGGCCGCGAGCCCAACACAATGCCTCACCCCTGTGGTTCGAGCACTCGTATAGGCCTCATCGCGTAGATTTTTTCAATATAGAGCGAGTTATGGGTTGGACATAGGTGGGCAAATTTGCCAATGTTAACGCAACCATCGCTAGCCGGCGAGAATATCTGCTGAAACTATTCAGCAGGTTTCTTCGCATCGAGGGCGTGGTGACGTCATGGGTCGTCCGCCCCTCCCCCTGGGCGATCTCGCCCGGGTCCAGTAGGCGAGTAGCCGGCTTGGACCCGGGCGTCCTTTTCCTGAACAGTCATGCCTGCGTTTTCGGTCGTTCGCGTTTATGGGTGCACGACCTAGGGAGAGCTGTGGTGAAGACAAGGTCGGCTCATGGCGCGTTGTCGCCGGTCGTCAGCGTTCCAGATGTTCGGTCTTAACGTCCAATCCCGGAGGCGACGCCTCGCCCCCTAGGGGGCGCCGATGGACTGCGTCTCCGCCAACCTTCTTCCTTCGATAAAATCGGCCTCTCAGGCAGGCCGGCGCCTAGTCAGATTTGGCTCTTCGCCGATCTGCCCCGCTGGGGCGATCGAGACGGCCGTTCCACTCCGGGTTGTTCGAGGCGGTTGGCAATGTAACGTATTGTAAAAACCGGTGTTCGGCCTCTGGCCGCTCTGCTGTTCATGGTTCTTAACTCCCGCCCGCAACAGGCAGGGGACGGATCGATGGCGCATGCGGAGCCTGACAGGCGCGGCCTAGAGCGGACGAGGAGCGAGATCGCGATCCTCAACCCGCTGGTCGGCGAGATCGCCGAGGCCTTGCTGGACCTGGGCGGGGCGGCGCATCGCGACCTGGTCGTGGCCTATGTCGCCAAGCGCCGGGGCGTCTATCGGCCGACCGAAGCGATGCGGCGGGAGCTGGACGAGGCGTTCGCCGCCTATTGCCGGGGCGCCAGCGACCCGCGCGCCGCCAACCTGCTGCACCTGCCCTATGGGCCGCACAGCCGTCGCTGGGCGCTGACCGACCACGCCTACTTCATGCTGCGCGGTCAACCGGGCTTCGAGACCCGTTGACGCTGAGGGCGACGTTACGGGCGATGGCCGATTGCGTCGATCTGGATCGTGCGCGTCGGCGGCCGCGCCTGCTGTTCGTCGCCGCCCTGCTCAGCCTGGCGCTCTGGACCGGGATTGGCTGGGGGCTGGGATGGCTGGTCGAGTGGTTGGTCCAAAGCTAGACTTGGCGATCGAGGCCGCCTTAGAGCGCCTCAAGGGGAAACTTTCCATGCGCGTACTGTCGACGACCCTGGTCGCGAGCCTTCTGCTGAGCGCGTGCGCGATGCGACCCCAGGTGGCCCACGAGGGCGACCTGACCGTGCTGAAGGGCCAGGCCGTGGCGGTGGACGGGGACGCAGCCGCGCCGACGGGCGCCGACGCCGCTCTCGCCAGGTCGATCGAGGCTCGCGTCATCGGTCGGATGAGCGAGGTCGGCGCTGTTCAGTCGGGCGCGCCGTCGGCCCGCTACCGCCTGCAGGTGGCGGTCGCAACCTCGCCGACCGTCGTCGGGATCTCCACCGCCGTCGGCCCGCAGGTGGGCGTCTCACCCTGGCGAAGCGCGCCGACCAAGCTTTGCCCCTGGTCGCGGCGCGGGCCGGTGCGGACGGCGACCCTGGCGGTGCTGGATCTGTCGAGCGGCAAGGTCGCCGCCTGGGCGACGGTCCGAACCTCGAGCGGCGATCCCGTCGACTTGGCCGATCGGCTGGTCGCGGCGTTGAGGCCCGCGAAAACCTAGAGCGCTCGAGGCGCTCTTCCTAGGTCGCCAGCTCCGGCAACCGCAGCGTGAAGGTCGCGCCACCGCCGGGCGTGCTGGCGCAGGCGACCCCGCCGCCGTGCCGGACAGCGGCGGCCTGGACGAAGGCCAGCCCCAGACCCGCACCGCCGGCGGCCTCGGCGCCCAAATGGCTGCTGGGGCGGTCGAAACGCTGGAAGGGGCGGAAGGCCAGCGCGGCCTCCTCGGGCGTCAAGCCCGGTCCCTGGTCGGCGATGCCGAGCTCGACATAGGTGCGGCCGCCGTCCAGCACCGTGGCGGCGCGCACGACGATCATTGACCCGTCGGGGCTGTACTTCACCGCGTTGCCGATCAGGTTGACCAGGGCGCGGGTCAGCACGCCGCGATCGCCCAGGACCATCGTCGGCGCCTCGCAGCCCTCTTGGCGGATATCGATGTGGCGCTGGCGGCATTGCGGCCACAGCTCGTCGATGGCCTCGACCACCACGTCGCACAGGTCGACGGGCTCCATGGCGGTCTGGGTGACTTCGGCCCGCGCCAGCTGCACGAAGCCGTCGGCCAGAGCCAGGGTGCGGCGGGCGCAGGCGGCGAGACGCTCGGCGACGTCCGGCGGCAGGTTGGGCGTGGTGGCCAGAAGGGCCAGGATCGACGTCTGCGGTGAGCGCATGTCGTGGGTGAGCAACTGCAAGGCCTGCTCGCGCTGGCGCATGGCGGCGGTCAGGGGTGTGATGTCGGCGAGGCGCACGATCCAGCCGGCGCTCTCGCCCGCCCCATGGGGAGGATTTGCGCGGCGGAACACCGTCTGGACCTGGAAGGCGCGGCCGTCGGCCAGATGCAGGTCGATCGGATGATCGCCGTCGCCCTCGGCCGGCCAACTGGCCGGGAAGCTGCGGCCCAGGGGCTCCAGCGCGTTGAGGGCCTCCGCGAGACCCCCGCCTTCCAGCAGCCAGGGCCGTTGCGCCAACAGGGCTTGGGCGGCGGCGTTGGCGGCGATCACCTGGCGCGCGGCGTCGGCCACCAGGGTGGCGTCGGGCAGGCTGAACAGGGCGTCGGCCGCGAACCGCCGAAGGTCGTCGATCCGGGTGATGGCCGCGCCGAGACTGAGGGCCTGGCGGGTGACAAGGTCGCTCTCGAACTCCGACCCGAGGTCGGCGGCGCTGGCCGGATCCACCGCGCGCAGGCGGTCCAGTTCATGGCCCAGCAGGTCGTTGACCCGTCCAAGGCGCCCCCAGCCCCAGACCAGCGAGACCAGCGCCATGCCGAGGATCGCCGCCACCGGCGACAGCCACAGTTGGCCGCGGGAGAACAGGGCCGCGCTGGCGCCGACGGCCACGGCCAGCAGCACCGCCAGCAGCAGCAGGTTGGCGCGCGGCGGCAGCACCAGGAGACCCGCCAGCAGCAGCCACAGCAGGCTGAGCGCGAAGATCAGCCGCAAGGCCAGGCCAGCCGGTTTGATCATCATGCCGCCGCGCAGGCCGTCCAGGACGCTGGCCTGCAGTTGCACGCCGGTCATGCTGGCCGCGTCGGGGGTGACCGGGGTCGGGAAGGCCGGGCCCAGGCCTGGGGCGGTCAGGCCGACGAACACCGTGCGGCCGGCGATCATCTCGGACGGGACCTCGCCGGCCAGCACGCTGGAGAAGGCGACCTGGCGATAGCGGTCCGGCGGTCCGGCGAACGGCACCAGTAGGGTCTGGGCGTCGCCGCGCGTGGCGTCCGGCGCGTCGAACGGCTTGGTGGCGCGGTGGACCACGGTCATCAGGTCGGGCGCGAGGCGAGATCCATCGGCCTCGAACGGCGCCATGCGACGCACCACGCCGTCGGAATCGAACCGCACGTGGACCAGGCCGACGCCCGCCGCGCCCTCGGCGATCTGTGGCAGCGGCGCGACCATGGTCGGCGGGAGGCCGTCCCGCGACGGGCCCTCCAGGAACTGCGGCAGGTAGACCTTGCCCGATCGGGCGACCGCCGTGGCCAAGGCCTCGTCGGCGGCGGGATCCTGGGACGGCTGGCTGAACAGCACGTCGTAGACGATGGCCTTGGCGCCGGCCTGGCTGAGCCGGTCGACCATCTGCGCGTGGCGCTCGCGCGACCAAGGCCAGGCGCCCAGCTCGCGCAGGCTGCGCTCGTCGATGCCGACGATCAGGATCGAGGGATCGACCTGGCGTTCGGAGGCCCGCACCAGCCGATCATAGAGGATGTTGTCCAGCCGGGTGGTCAGCGAACTGGCGGTCAAGCCGGCCAGGGCCAGGCCTGTGAGGACGGCGACGACCAGCCAGCGGACCAGCCGGCGCCGGGGCGAGCGCGGCGGCGAGGGCCTTAGCCGTCGTGGGAAGGGCAGGCGAACGGAACGCGAGCGCGAAGAAACCGCCAAACCCTAGCGCCCGATCTGCAGCGACTGCGGCGGACCGACCTTTTCCGTGATCGCGCCGTTCTTGAGGCGCGTGGCGCTGACCCGCCAACTGTAGGCGCCGGGCGGCAGGTCGGTCAGGGTCAGCTGCGGCTCGGAGAGGCCCGGCTGGTCGACGATCGGGTTAGTCGTCTCGGTTCCCGAAAACAGCTGGAAGCGGAAGGTGCGCACGCCGTCGCCGGCCGCGCTCCAGCGGAACAGGAAATTGCGATGCTTGCCGTTCCGCTCGGCGCTGGGCGCGGCGCCCGGCTCCAGCAGGTCCAGGTCGCGGTCGAAGCTGTAGTCGGCGGGCAGACCCTCCAGGCCGCCGGCGTCCAGGGCGGTCAGGCGGATGAAGTAGGTGCCGTTGTCCAAGGCGCCGAAGTCGGCGGTCGGTTCGGCTTGGGTGGCTTCGGCGAACAGGTCGACGAAGCCGGCGTCGCGCGACAGCTGCAGCCGGTAGGCGGCGGCCCCCGACACGGGCTGGACGGCGAAGTGGACCGTCCTGTCGCCCTGGCTCTGACCGCCATCGCCCAGCTTGGGCGGCGGCAGCAGGGCGACGGGCAGGCTGACGCCGGCCGGGCTGGCGGTGACGCCGAAGCCGGCGGACACGGGGGTTCCGGTCGGCGAGGCTTCGCCCAGCCCGACCCCGACCCCGCCCTTGATCACCTCGGTCTGGGCCTTGTCGCCTGTCGCGTCCCTTGCCGCGCCCACCCGGAACTCGGTACCGCGCACGGCCGAGATCGAGACCGGCGTGCGCACCTCGAAGCGGCCGTTGGGGTTGGGCGTGGCCTGGATGGTCGAGCGGCCCCGCTCAAGCCTGAACACCCGCTGCGGCGCGTTGGTCATCACGACGTTGCGCAGGCGTTCGACCCGCACGGCGGTGTTGGACGGCAGGGTGACGCGCGAGGCGTCCTCCATCTCGAAGGTGGCGAAGGCGCCGGGGCCGGTGATGATCCGCTGGCCTTCCTGGATCGTCATCCCGGCGCGGGCCGGAGCGCGCTGGCCGTTGGTCTCGACCTCGACCTGGCCGCTGAAGGCGCTGAGCCGGGCGTCGATGGGCGTGGTCTTCAGCAGGTTCGGGTCGATGGCCAGGATCTTGCCGGTCGGCATGGCCGTGGGCCGGTTGATCTGGTTGGCGGCCTGCACCCGGCGGTAGTCGCTGGGCTTGCGCAGATAGCTGCGGCCCAGCCCGATCAGGGTGTCGCCGCGCTGGACCACGTAGTTGACCGGCGGCTCGCCGGACGCGGGTTTGGGCGCCGACGGCCTGGCTTTCGCCGGGGGAGCCGCCGCGACCGGGGTCGCCGCCAGCGCCAGGACGGCGGTCCAAGACAGGACCGGGGCGAAAAGCGAAGGACGAAGGATCATTCAGCGGTTCCCGACGCGGGTTCGGCTATCGGCTCACAGATCTCGAGCCGATAGCCGAACCCGTAGACGGTGGTCAGTCTAAAGCCATTCGCGGGCCGAAGGTGAAGCTTAGATCGCAGGCGCGAGACGTGCGCGTCCAGGGTGCGGGTCTCCAGGTCCGGCCGTTGGCCCCAGACCCGGCGCAGCAGGTACTCGCGCGACAGCGGCCGGGCCAGGTTGTTGAACAGCAGCGAGGCCAGCTGGAATTCCTTGGGCGTGAGGCTTTCGACGTTGTCGCCCCAGGTCACGCTCTGGGTCCCGGGGTCGAGGCGATAAGGACCGTGCTGCTCGACGTGAGGAGCGGCGGCCGCGCGATAGGCGCGGCGGGCCAGGGCGTTGACGCGGGCGATCAACACCGGCGGCTGCAGCGGCTTGACGATGTAGTCGTCGGCCCCGGCGTTCAGGCCCTCGACCAGGTCGGCCTCGATCGAGCGACTGGTCAGCAGCAGCACGGGCGGGGCGGGGCTCAGCAACTCGGCCACCCGCCGTAGGGTCTCGATGCCGGTGAGTTCGGGCATGTTCCAGTCGAGGATCAGCAAGTCGAAGGTCTGGCGGCGCAGCTCGGCCAGCAGGCGCTCGGGACGGGTGAAGCTGGTGCAGTGATAGCCCGCCGGTCCCAGAAGGGCGGCGACCAGCGCGTTATGGCTGTCGTCGTCGTCGAGCAGGGCGACTTTCATGCGTTCACTTCAACCAGGGCATTTTCGAGCGAAGTGGACACTGGTTCGCGTGAAGATGCGTAAAAGCAAAGACTTAAACTCGCGCGCCCCGCTTGGTGGGAAGCGGGGCGCGCGGCGGCGGGACGCTGTCCGGGGGGACGGGATCAGTGCGGCCGTTCGCGTTGGCAGCGTACTGCGCCAGAGCCCCCTCCGCTCCGGTTGTCCGGCCGAATTTACAATGGTTTACAGTCTAGTTCGAGGGGGCTTTCCGGCTGATCCAGCCTTCGGCGATCCGCCGGCTCAAACGGCGCTCGATCGTCCGCGCGCCTTGAGCCGTCCACCGCCGGAGACGGGCTGGGAAAAGAAGGCTCCGGAAGGTGTGTGGGACGAGGTCGCTTACCCCGCGCCGCCGCCCAGCGCCCGGGTCAGGTCGACGCTGGCCTGCAGGCGGCGCGTGTCCAGGACTAGGGCCGCGCGTTCGGCCTGCAGCGAGGCGGTCTGGGCTGTGACCACCTCCAGATAGGTGGCCGCGCCCTGGCGATAGCGGATCATGGCCAGGGCCTCGGTGCGCTTGGCGGCCTCGACCGCGTCGTCCTGGTCCTTGGCCTCGTCGGCCAGGTGGTTGGCCAGAGCCATCTGGTCCTCGACATTGCGGAACGCGCTCAGCACCACGCCGCGATAGCCGGCGGCGGCCTGGTCGAACTGGGCCCGCGCCGCCTCGACTCCGGCCTTGCGGCGGCCGCCGTCGAAGATCGAGCCGGCCAGTTGCGGGGCGATCATCCAGAAGGCGTTGGGCGAGGTCAGCAGGTCGACTCCGCCGGCCGATTGCCAGCCGGCCGTGCCGCCCAAGGTCAGGGTCGGGAAGCGGGCGGCCTGGGCGACGCCGATCTGGGCGTTGGCGGCGGCGGCGCGGCGCTCGGCCGCGGCGATGTCGGGCCTGCGCTGCAGCAGGGTGGAGGGCACGCCGACCGGCACGCGTGGTTGGCTGAAGGTGATCTGGGCGGCCGGCAGGCTGAAACTGGAAGCGCTTTCGCCGACCAGGGCGGCGATGGCGTGCTCGTAGAGGGCGCGCTGGACGGCGATGTCGCTGATCTGGGCCTTGGCGGTCGACAGCTGGGTCTGGGCCCGGCCGACGTCCAGGCCTGTGGCCGCGCCGCCGTCGTGGCGGATCTGGGTCAGTTGCAGGGCGCGATCGTAGGCGGCGGCGGTGTCGACCAGCAGCTTCTGCTGGGCGTCCAGGCCGCGCAGGGCCAGGTAGTCGTCGGCCAGTTCGGCCTGCAGCGACAGACGCACCGACTCCAGGTCGGCGGCCGAGGCCTGGGCCTGGGCGCCGCTGGCGGCCACGAGGTTGCGCACCCGGCCCCACAGGTCGAACTCGTACGACGCGGTCACGCCGACCTGTCGGGTGGAATAGGCGTCCGGCCCGCCGCTGCGCAGCGGAGCGTTGTCGGAGCGTTCCTGACGGATCGCCGTGGCCGAGCCGTCGAGCGACGGCAGCTGGCCGCCGCGGGCCTGGGCGGCCAGGGCGGTCGCCTGATCATAGGCGGCGGTTGCGGCGGCCAGGCTGGGATTGGCCTTGGCGGCCCGGGCCTCAAGGTCGTTCAGCGTCGGATCGCCGTAGACCGTCCACCAGTCGCCGCGCGGTTGGGCTTCGGCCTCCGGCGCGGCCGGGGTCCAGGGGCCGGTCTCCTTGAATGCCGGGGCGATGGCGACGGTCGGCGGGGCGTAGGCCGGGGCCATGGAGCACGCCCCCAGCATCGCGGTCAGGCCGACCGGGACGAGCAGCCTAGCCTTGCGCATGCGCGGCTCCCTTGGCGGGCGCGGCGATCTTGACCGTGTCGCCGTCGACCAGGGCTTCGGGCGGGTTGTCGATCACCTTGTCGCCCGGACCGACGCCGGCGCCGACCTCGACCTGGGTCCCCAGGTCGCGGGCGATCTTGATCGGCTGGATCTTCACGCGATTGTCGGGGCCGACCACGGCGACCGTCGGGCCGTCGTGGCGGAACAGCACGGCGGTGGATGGGACCTGGGTGGTGGTCGCCGCCGAGGCCAGGCCGAAGGTGACCTGGGCGTAGGAGCCCGGCTTCAGCTTGCCGTCGGTGTTGTCCAGCTGCAGTTCGACCAGCAAGGCCCCGTTGGCGCCCACCGACTGGGCGTCGTTGACCACCGAGGCGGTGAAGGTCTGGCCGGGATACTCCGGCACGCTGAGCTTGGCCGGCTGGCCGTGACGGATCAGGGCCGAGTAGCTCTGCGGCACGCTGACATAGATGCGCAGGCGGTGCTGGTCGGCGACCGTGAACAGAGCCGTGTCGGCGGCGCCACCGACCGAGATCAAGGCGCCGATGTCGGTGTTGCGCGAGGTCACCACCCCGTCGAACGGCGCGACGATGCGTTTGAACGATTGCTGGGCCAGCAGGCGGTTGAGGTCGGCCGCGGCGGCGTTGACCGCCGAGCTGCGGGCGGCCAGGTCGCCGGCCTTCTCATCGGCTTCCTGGCGGGAGACGGCGTCCTGGGCGACCAGGCCTTCCCAGCGCTTGGCCGTGGTGGCCGACAGGCGCTGGTTGGCCTGGGCCGTGGCCAGGTTGGCGCGGGCCTGCAGCACCTGCTGGTCCAGGTCGGGGGTGTCGATCTCGGCCAGCAGCTGGCCGGCCTTCACCGGCGAGCCGATGTCGACGTACCAGCGCTTGAGATAGCCGCTGGTGCGGGCGTGGATCGGGGCGTTGTAGAAGGCCTGAACGTCGCCGGGCAGGACCAGGTCTCGCTCGCCGGCGCCGGAGACCTTGGCCAGGGCGACGGTCGGGACGGCCTGGTCCTGGGTCCAGACCTTCAGCGCCTGGTCGGCGTTGACGCGGGCGAACAGGCCGGCGGCGACCACCAGGGCGGCCACGCAGGCGGCGCCGGCGCCGACCAGCTTCAGGTGGCGGGGCGGGGTGTGGCGCAGAGCGTCGATGGGCTCAGGCATGGGCGGGTTCTCCGGTAGGCGGCCCGGCTTCGGGGGCGACGGTCTCGGCCTTGCGATGGCCGTGGACGAGGCGGAAGACGACGGGGACGAACATCAGGGTGGCCAGGGTGGCGAAGATCAGGCCGCCGATCACGGCGCGGCCCAGCGGCGCGTTCTGCTCGCCGCCTTCGCCCAGGCCCAGGGCCATGGGGCCCATGCCGATGATCATGGCCAGGGCCGTCATCAGCACGGGGCGGAAGCGGGTGAAGCCGGCCTCGACGGCGGCCTGCAGGGCGTCGCCGGTGGCCTCCAGCCGTTCGCGGGCGAAGCTGACCACCAGGATCGAGTTGGCCGTCGCTACGCCCATGCACATGATCGCGCCGGTCAGGGCGGGCACCGACAGGGTGGTGCCGGTGGCGAACAGCATCCAGACAATGCCGGCCAGGGCGGCGGGCAGGGCGGTGATGATCACGAACGGATCCAGCCACGACTGGAAGTTCACGACGATCAGCAGGTAGATCAGAACGATCGCCGCGATCAGGCCAAAGCCGAGGCCGGAGAAGGCGGTGTTCATCGTCACCATCTGGCCGCGCAGGGTCACGGTCGCGCCCTTGGGGCGGTCCTTGGCCATGTCCTTGAGCACCTTGTTGATGTCGGCGGTCACCGCGCCCAGGTCGCGGCCTTGCGGCGTGGCGTAGATGTCGAGCACCGGCTGGATGTCGTAGTGGCTGACCACGGCCGGGGCGCTGTCGCGGCTGATCGTGGAGAGGCCGCCCAGGATCTGGGCGCCCTTGTTGGCGCCGGTCGCGGTGATCGGCAGGCCTTCCAGGCCCGACATGGCGTTGACGCGGTACTCCGGCACCTGGGCGACGATCGGGTAGGACACGCCGTTCTTGGGGTTCAGCCAGAAGGTCGGGGCGACCTGCGAGCTGCCGGCCAGCGAGGTGACCAGGCTGTTGGTGACGTCGCGCTCGGTCAGGCCCAACTGGGCGATGCGCGAGCGGTCGACGTCGACCCGCAGTTGCGGCGCGCCGGCCGGCTGCTGCATGCGCACGTCGGCCAGGCCCTTGATGGTCTTCAGGCGCGCCAGGATCTTGGCGGCGTAGGCGCGGTTGGCGGCGGCGTTCGGGCCGGCGACCTGCAGGTCGATCGGAGCGGGGGCGCCGAAGTTGAGGATCTGGCTGATGATGTCGGCCGGCAGGAACGAGAAGGTCGAACCCGGGAACTGGCGGGGCAGCACCTCGCGCAGGGTCTTTACATAGGCGGCGGTCGGATGATGTTCGGCCTTGAGGGCCACGAAGATGTCGCCGTCCTGCGGGCCGATCACGCCGGAGTTGCTGTAGACCATGTTGATCGAGCTGTTGGGGATGCCGATGTTGTCGACCACCGACACCAGCTCGTCGGCTGGAATGTTCTGGCGGATGGTTTTCTCCACCTGGCCGAACAGCAGCGAGGCGTCCTCCAGGCGCGTGCCGACCGGGGCGCGGACGTGCAGGGTGATCTGGCCGGAGTCCACCGAGGGGAAGAAGTTGCTGCCCAGGAACGGCACGAGGCCGAACGAGGCCAGCACGATCACCATGAAGCCGATGATGAACACCCGGGTGTTGCCCAGGGCCATGACCAGCAGGTTGCGGTAGCCCTCGCGCAGCTGGCCAAAGCGGGTCTCGAAGCCGCGCTGGAAGCGGACCAGCGGATTGCGCGACGGCTTGCTCGTCTGGCCGTGCTCGGCCTCGTGCTCGTAGTCCAGCCGCTCGGGCGCGTGGGGTTTGAGCAGGTACATGGCCAGGGTCGGGACCAGGGTCCGCGACAGGATGAACGAGGCGATCATCGCGAAGACCACGGCCTCGGCCATTGGCACGAACAGGAAGCCGGCCACGCCCTTGAGCATGAACATCGGCACGAAGACGATGCAGATGCAGAGCAAGCTGACGAAGGCCGGCACGACGATCTGCTGGGCGCCGTCGAGGATGGCCGTGCGCACGTCCTTGCCGTGCTCCAGGTGCCAGTTGATGTTCTCGATGGTCACCGTGGCGTCGTCCACCAGGATGCCGACGGCCAGGGACAGCCCGCCCAAGGTCATGATGTTCAGCGTCTGGTGCAGGGCCGACAGGGCGGCGATGGCCGACAGAACGGCCAGCGGGATCGAGATCGCGATGATCACGGTCGAGCGCCAGCTGCCCAGGAACAGCAGGATCATGACGCTGGTCAGGGCCGCGGCGATCACGCCTTCCTTGACCACGCCTTCGATCGCGCCCTTCACGAACACCGACTGGTCGTTCAGTGGGGTGATCTTGAAGTCGTCGGGCAGGGTCTCCTGCAGGGCCGGCAGGCGGTCCTTGACGCCCTGGACGATGGCCAGGGTCGAGGCCGAGCCGTTCTTCAGGATCGTCGACAGCACCGCGCGCGAACCGTCGACGTGCACCACGTTGGTCTGGGGCGAGGAGCCGTCGCGGACCTGGCCGACGTCGTGGATATAGATCGTCGCGCCGTCGACCGTCTTGATCGGCAGGTTGTTCAACTCCTCGATGGTCTCGGCGGAGTCGTTGAGCCGGACGATGTACTGGAACGTGCCGATCTTGATCGTGCCGACCGGCAGGATCTGGTTCTGGGCGGCGATGGCGTTGGAAACGTCCTGGGCCGACAGCCCCTTGGACTGCAGGGCGGCCGGGTCCAGGTCGATCTGGATCTGGCGCACCTTGCCGCCGTACGGATAGGGGATGGCGGCGCCCGGCACGCTGATCAGGCCCGGGCGGATGACCGTTTGGCTGAGGTCGAACAGCTTCTGTTCCGACTGCGACTTGGCCGACTGGGCCAACTGCAGGATCGGCACGGTGGCGGCGCTGTAGTTTATGATCAACGGCGGGGTGGTGCCGGCCGGCATCTGGCGCACCGCTGTCTGCGAGATCGACGTCACCTGGGCGGTGGCCGTGCGGATGTCGACGCCGGGCTGGAAGTAGATCTTCACCACCCCGATGCCGGGCAGCGACTGGCTCTCGATATGGTCGATGTCGTTGACCGTGGTGCTCAGCACCCGCTCATAGGGCGTGACGATCCGTCCGGACATCTCCGAGGGCGACAGGCCGGTATAGTTCCAGGCCACGCCGATCACCGGCACGCGGATCTCGGGGAAGATGTCGGTGGGGGTGCCGAGGGCGGCCAGAACGCCGAAGATGACGATCAGCAGCGCCATCACGATGAAGGTGTAGGGACGCGATAGGGCGATACGGACGAGAGCGTTCAACCGGCCTGCTCCAGACTTGCAGGTGAAAGTCCCGCGCGCGATTCCGGGGGGTGGCGTCGAGCGCGGGACCAGCGCAAATACGAAAGCCTGCGCAGGGCGCCTGATGCGCTTGCCCGCCTAACGGCGCGGTGTCAGCCGGATGAAAATCCTGTCATGTTCGCGTCCAGCCGATAGCCGTGGCCGCGCAGGGTAACCACGAAGGGCTGACCGAAGGTCTCGACCAGCCGGGCGCGCAGCCGGGCCACCGAGGTGCGCACCAGTTCGGGCTTGGGGTCGCCGGTCTCGCCCCACACCTGTTCCAGGATCTGGGCGGCGGTGATCACCTCGCCGGCGTGGCGCACCATGTAGTCCAGAAGGCGGTACTCGCTCGCCGGCAGCATCACGTCGCGGTCGGCGAAGCGGGCCATGCGGGTGGCTGGGTCCAGGACCAGGGGACTGGCGGTCGAGGACCCTGGGGCCAGCCGCACCAGGGCCGAGAGCCGGGCCTCCAACTCCATGAAGTGCACGGGCCGCGTGAAGCAGGCGTCGGCCCCGGCCCGCAGGGCGCGGGTGCGGGCCTTGGAGTCGGCCTGGTCGACCACGATCACCAGGACGCTGCCTGCGGCCGCTCGGACCAGGCGCTCGACCGGCGCCAAGGCCAGGTCGGCCGTCTCGACCAGCAGACCGTCATAGCCGCCGGTCTGCGCGACCAGCAGCGCCTCGCCGACGTCGGCCGCCGTCTCGACGACGTGGCCGGCCTCGATCAAGGCCTGGGCCAGATAGGTCTCGCCGGGACGCCGGGCGACATGCAGCAGGCGCACCCTCAGGCCTCCAGGCCGCGCGGCCAGCAATCCAGCGCCACCCGCAGGCCGGGCTTGGCGTCGGCCAGCGACAGGTCGAAATGGTGCAGGCGGGCGATGGCGGTGACGATGCTGAGGCCCAGGCCCGAACCCGGCTCGGTGCGGGTTCGCTGTGAGCGGTAGAAGCGCCTGAGCACCGCGTCGCGTTCGCCTGCCGCGACGCCGGGTCCGTTGTCGACCACCTCGATGCGCGGCCCCTTCTCGCAGACCAGCAGACGCACGCGCACGCAGCCGCCCTTCGGCGTGAACTTCAGGGCGTTGTCGACCAGGTTGCTGACCGCCTCGAACAGCAGGGCGGGATCGGCCGCGACCGGCGGTGCGCCCGGGGTGATCTCGCATTCCAGGGCGATCTCATGGTCCTCGGCCAGAGGATCGTGCAGCTCGACCACGTGCTCCAGAACGCTTTGCAGATGGACCGGCTCGAAACAGGCCTGGCGGTCGCGACGCTCGATCTCGCCGATCCGCAGCAGGGCGCGGAAGCGAACCAGCAGGGCGTCGGTCTCGTCCAACGCCTGGTCCACCATCTGGCGATCGCGACCCTCGAGGCGGGTTTCCTGGCTGACACGGTAGAGCAGGGCGCGCAGGCGGTTGAGCGGCGTGCGCAGGTCGTGGGCCACGTTGTCGCCGACGCTCTTGACCTCCCACAGCAAGCGCTCGGTCTCGTCCATCATGGCGTTGGCCAGGCCCGCCAGCATGTCGATCTCGTCGCGCCGGTGCGATACCGGCAGCCGCACGCCCAGTTCGCCCTTCAGGGCCGCTCGGCTGGCGCCGCGCAGGTGGTCGATCCTGCGCAGCGGCGCCAGGCTGAGCAGGGCGGCGGCGGCCAGGCCCAGCAGCAGGATCGCCGCCCCGCTGACGGCCAGGGCGTTGACGATGATCTCGCGCAGCCCGCTCAGCACCTTGGCGTCGTGGGCGACCAGCAGGATCTGGCCCGACGGCAGGCGTTCGACCAGGGCGCGGGCGCCCGGCTGGAAGCCTGCCTCCTGCAAGTCATGCGGCGCGGCGTCGAAGATCGGGTTGGGCGGCAGGTGATGGACGTTGCCG
This sequence comes from Caulobacter sp. 05L422, assembly GCF_056397765.1. Lineage (NCBI taxonomy): Bacteria > Pseudomonadati > Pseudomonadota > Alphaproteobacteria > Caulobacterales > Caulobacteraceae > Caulobacter > Caulobacter sp. 05L422. The sequence goes on from NZ_JBFTOB010000022.1 coordinate 25,487, forward strand.
GCCAGCGGGGCGCCGTCGGCCGCGAACAGACCGTAGAACGACACCGCCCGGCTGTCGGCGGCGACCAGCGCGTTCACCCGCTGCGGCAGCCCCTTGGGATCTCCGGTGGTCAGGACCCGGGCCTCGGCCACGATGATGGCGTCCAACTGGCGCGACATGTAGCCGGCCGTGCGCCAATAGATCATGCCCAGCAGGGCCACGACCGCCACCGCGAAGACCGCGCCGTTCAGCAGGGTCAGCCGGAACGGCGTCGTGCGCCACAGTTCGTCGACGCGACGTTTCACGACGGCGCCTTGATCGCATAGCCGGAGCCGCGGATGGTGTGCAGCAGCGGCGGCAGACCGGGCTTGTCGACCTTGCGGCGCAGCCGGCCCAGATGAACATCGATCAGGTTGGTGCCCGGGTCGAAATGATAACCCCAGATGGCTTCGAAGATCATGGTCCGGGTCAGCACCTGGCCGGAGTTGCGGACCATGAACTCCAGCAACTTGTACTCGGTCGGCATCAGCCGGATCTCGACGCCGCCTCGCCGCACGGCGCGGGTCATCAGGTCGATCTCCAGATCGGCGACGCTCAGCGCGGTCTGGCGCGGCGCGGCAGAGCGCCGGCGCAGCAGCACCTCCAGCCGGGCGGCTAGTTCCTCGGACGCGAAGGGCTTTGTCATGTAGTCGTCGCCGCCAGCCCGGAGCCCCCGGACCCGTTCGTCGACGTCGCTGAGGGCGCTGATCATCAGCACGGGGATCTCGACGCCGGTCTTGCGCAGCACCGTGACGATGGCCAGGCCGTCCAGGCGCGGCAGCATGCGGTCCAGGGTGATGGCGTCGAAATCGCCGCTGACCGCGCGCACCAGCCCGTCGCGCCCGTCGGCGACCCACTCGACCTCGAAGCCGTGCTGTTCCAGTTCGGCGACAATCTCCCGCGCCGTGGTGGGATCGTCTTCTATCGTCAGGATTTTCGGCATCTGGATCCTGAAGCGCCGGAGGCCCGGCAGATCGGACCGCGCCGGCCACGCGCGCGTGGCCCCTCGTCAGACTTGAGGCCGGCGGCAGAATAGCTGCCCGGCTCCAATCCAATCAAGTGATCGTACGTGTATCGACCAGCGCCGCCGGATGCGGTCGAGGCCACCCGTTGACGAGCTGGCGGTGACTTCGTCTCCGCCAACCTTCTCCCGCCAACCTTCCAAGTCGCGGAATTGATCCGACGGTTCGCAAGACGCTAAGGTTCTCCGTCTTCCCGAGAGGACGGACGCGTCATGAAGCGTATCGAGCGGTTGGTGATCCTGGGCGGCGGCACGGCGGGCTGGATGACCGCGGCGGCGCTGGCCAAGATCTTCGGACCGCGCCTGAAGATCGATCTTCTCGAGTCCGAGGCCATCGGCACGGTGGGCGTGGGCGAGGCGACGATCCCGACGATCCATTGGTTCAACGCCCTGATCGGTCTGGACGAGGCCGAGTTCGTCCGCGCGACCAAGGCCACCTACAAGCTGGGCATCGAGTTCGTCGACTGGACCCGTCCCGGAAGCCGCTATCTCCACCCGTTCGGGCGGTACGGTGTCGACGTGGACGCCGTACCGTTCCACCAGCACTGGCTGAAGGCCCGCGCGGACGGGTTCGACCGGCCGTTGTCGGCCTTCTCGCTGGCGACCCAATTGGCGGCCGCCAACCGGTTCGCCAAGCCGGTGGACGATCCGCGCTCGATCCTGTCGACCCTGGGCTACGCCTATCACTTTGACGCGTCGCTCTACGCCCAGCACTTGCGCGGCTTGGCCGAGGTCGGCGGGGTCACGCGACGAGAGGGCAAGCTGAAGACGGTCGAGCGCGCGCCCGACACCGGCTTCGTCACGGCCCTGACCACCGATCGCGGCGAGCGGCTCGAAGGCGACCTGTTCGTCGATTGCTCGGGCTTTCGCGCGCTGCTGATCGACGATGTGATGGAGGCCGGTTTCGAGGATTGGTCGCATTGGCTGCCCTGCGACAGGGCGGCGGCCGTTCCCTGTGCTCGCCTGGCCGAGACGACGCCCTATACGCGGTCGACCCTGCGCGCGGCCGGCTGGCAATGGCGCATCCCGCTGCAGCACCGCATCGGCAACGGCTACGTCTATTCCAGCGCCTTCCTCTCGGACGACGAGGCGGCGGCGACGCTGCTGGGCGGCCTGGACGGCGAGGCGCTGGGCGAGCCGCGCTTCCTGCGGTTCAAGGCCGGTTTCCGGCGCGAGGCTTGGCGCAAGAACGTCGTGGCCATCGGCCTGTCGTCCGGCTTCCTCGAGCCGCTGGAGTCGACCAGCATCCACCTGATCCAGAGCGGGATCGCCAAGCTGATCACCCTGTTCCCCGACCGCGACTGCGATCCGGGCCTGGCGCGACAGTTCAACGCCCTGTTCGGCCGCGACATGGACGGAATCCGGGACTTCCTCATCCTGCACTACCACGCCACCGAGGGGCACGACGCCCCGCTGTGGCGCCAGACGCGCCACATGCCGTTGCCCGACAGCCTGAAGGATCGGGAGGAACAGTACCGGCGGGCCGGCCGCCTGATGCTGACGCCCGACGAGCTGTTCCGCGAGGCCAGCTGGCTGGCCGTGCTGGAAGGGCAGGGCGTGCGCGCGCAGGGGCATAGCCCGCTGGCCGACACGCTGGATCCCGCCGCCAATCGTCGTCAGCTCGAACAGATCGAGGCGGTGATCGCCCGGGCGGCGCCGACCTTGCCGAAACATGACGACGTCATCGCCGCGTTGATCGACGGCTCGGCGTCGGGGTGAGCGCGCTGGGCTATCGGCGACAACCGGTCCATTCGGGCGTCGCCGCGAACGCCCTCGTCGGGGCCTTGGCCGTCGGCGATTGGGGTGGGCGCACCGCCAGATATACGGTGCTCCACAACTGCGCGGCGTTCGACTCGTCGACATCGGCCTTGCCGGCGCCGAACGGCACGATCTGGTAGCGGCCGTCGCGGAAAGCCCAGGACCAGAGCTCCGAACTCTGGACCGAGCGGGCCGATCCGATCGCGCGCCACAGGTCGGCCTGGGCCGCCGCCAGCTTGGCCCGCACCGGCGCGGGCAGGTCGCAGCGGGCCAACTGCCGCTCCAGGCTGGCGGCCAGCAGCGCCTGGTGCCAGGACCAGACCACGGCCCCGTGATAGGCGGCCGGGGTGAAGCGCGCCTGGACCTCGCGGTCGGCGAAGGCGGGGTTGGCGACGACCAGGCCGACGTCGGTCATAAGGCCCGCCGGGAAGGGGCGGGTGATCGCGGTGACATAGGTGTCCAGGTCCGCCGGCGAGGGGCGGCCGAACAGAAGCTCGAAGCCCTCGTCCGAATTGAGGATCGGCGCCGGCTTGCCCGCCGCGTCAAGGGATATGGCGTGGAACAGCAGGGGACCATGGCGGAGGGATCGCAGGGCGGGGGCGGCGGGAACGCCGAGGCTGTCGGCGTAGGCGCGGATCGACGCGGCCGCTTCGGCGTTCGGCCGCTCGACCTGGAACAGCGGCGCGGCCTTGGCGCGCCAGACCTTGGCCATGCGCCCCGCGTCGACGAATAACGCGCGATCCTCGGCCGAAAGGTAGGGATCCAGCAGGCCGGCGCGGAACAGGCGGTCGGCCGCCTCGATCGCCGCCGGGGCGAGGGCGGCGTTGACGTCGTAGGGATAGACGCCGCGGCCGAGGCCCTCCTCGCTGTCGCGCCATTCACCGGTCTTCCGGCCCGGCTTGATGGCGATCAGTGTGCGGACGGACGGGGCGGCGGCGAAGCCTCGGCCTTGGCCCAGGACGAAGCGCAGGTTGTCCACCAGCAGGGCGCCGGCCGGATCGCGGACTCCGGGCCGGCCCTCGCTCTTCAACGGCTGGGCCAGCCAGGTCCGGGCCCGCGCCCGCCCGGGCCCCAGCAGGTAGTCCGCCGCGACGACGCCCAGCATGTAGTCGTCGTCGATCATCCCGTAGTCCAGCTCGGCCGCGTCGCCGTCGCGTCCGGCCTTGCGGTTCTGGACGATGGCGAACTCGGCGACGCCTTCCTCGTGGGCGACCTCGCCGTCGGGCGACAGCCGGGCCAGCACCGAATTGAGGCCCGCCTCGACGGCCGCCGGCCGCAGGGCGGGCATCAACAGCCGCAGCGACATCAGGGTGTCGCGGCCAAAATAGGTGTTGAACCGCCAGGACCCCGCCAGGAACTTTTCGCGATAGCTGAGGAAGGCCAGGGCGTTGCGCGCGCCCGGATCGGCGGCCGCCTGGGCGTTGAGCAACTGGCCGGCAGGGATCGGCGTCAGAGGGGCGTCGCCGGTCAGGGCCGTGATCTCCAGCGCGATCCGCCCGTCCGCCCCCGCGACGATGACGCCCCGGTCGATGCGCCCGCCGACGACCCGGACGGCCAGTTCGTAGCCGGGCGCGCCGTCCAGCCGCGCGCGGCGCCAGGTGATCGTGTCGCCGTCGATCCTGGGCTCGGCCGCGACCTCGGGCGGAAAGCGGCCTACCGACTGGTAGTCCCGCAGGAAGCGCACGTTGGAGAGCACCGCCTGCTTGGCGGCCAGCCGGGGCGTGTCGATGCTGGCGGCGGCCACGACGCCGCTGAGCGCGCCGCGCCGGACGGGCTGGGGCGGGCGGTCCAGCCTCCACGTGGCGGGTCGCGCGATGGGCTCGAACCACAGGCCCACCCCGCTGTTGCCGGCGGGAAAGGCGACGAGGATGCGCGGATCGGCGCCGTTGCGCAGCAGCAGGTGCGCGGCCACCGCGCCGTCGCGTACAAAGGCGTTGAGGTTCTGCCCCTCGGTCAGCCGATAGGCCACGTCCGGCTTGGCGAAGGCCGAGCCCGTGATCGCCAGCGCCAGCAGAACGCCGGCGGCGGTCCTTCCTAGCGCGCTGATCATCCTAGAAGCGCATCGTCAGCGAACCGCCATAGGTCCTGCCCACGATGCCGCGGGCGTAGAAGTAGCCGGAGGACGCGTTCTGGGTCTGGCCCTGACGCGGATTGCCCTCGGTCAGGCCGATCTCGTCGAAGATGTTGTCGACGTTGAAGTTGACCTGAAGATTGTCCCTCAGGTTGTAGGTGACGCCCGCGCTGGTCACGCCGTAGGACGGCAAGGCCACGCCGTTACCGGAGTCCGCGTAGATCTTGCCGACGTACTTGTAGCGGGCATAGATCTCGCCCTTGCCGTTGGGCAGCTTGATCACCGGCGTGATCGTGTAGAGCCGCGCGGGCGTCCGTTCCGGGCGATTGCCGTCATAGGTCGGCTGCGGCACGCCGTTCAGGGTCAGGTTGTTGAGGGTCGGATCCTGGATCACGCCCGAGACATTGACCGAGAACCATTCGACGGGCCGCACGACGGCGTCCACCTCCACGCCCTTCGTCCTGAGATCGGCCAGGAAGCTGGTCTGCTGCGTGGGGTCGGACGGGTCGATGAAGTTGTAGAACTGGTTGTCGAAATTGGTCCGGAACACCGTCGCCGAACCGCTGAAGACCCGGCCGTACTCGAAGCGCACGCCCGCCTCGTACAGCTCGATCTTGGTGATCGGATCGGTGTTGTTGGTCTGGAAGCCGTTGGCGTAGCGGCTGTAGACCGAGAAGTGCGGGGTGAACAGGTAGCTGGCCCCGATCGTCCAGGCGACCTTGTCCTGCGTCCGGCGGGTCTCGGTGTAGGTGCCGTCGAAGGTCGAGCCCACGGTGCGCACGACGCCGATCACGCCCGGCTGCACCGGCTGGTTGACGGCGGCGGCGTTGCCCTCGAGGTACCGCGCCTTGTCGCTTTCCCAGCGCACGCCGCCGTCGATGTGGATCTTCTCGCCGATCGCCAGTTCGTCGTTGGCGTACAGCGACACCGACTTGTCGGTGCGCCGGCGCATGCCCGCGCCCCAGTCGCCGTAGGACACCAGTCCGTTGTCGCTCAGCACGCCGATGACCTGGTTGTTCGCGTCGAGCGAGACGATGTCATAGATGTCGCTGTTGGTGCGCACGTCGTTGACCACGGTCGCCACCGCCGACTGGTTCTGGCGGCGGCTGACGTCGTAGTACTGGACGCCGCCGGTCAGCGAGTTCTTGAACCCGTCGCCTTGGTATTCCCAGCGCGCCCCGATGTTGGCGCCGAAATCGTGGCCCGACTGGTAGTCGTGGTTGAGCGTCGTCTCCTGCAGGAAGCCGTTGCCGTTCAGGGCGTTCAGGGTCGTGACGTCGTTCGACGGGATGACCACGCCGGTGCGCAGGTTCTTGGCGCCGAAGCGCACGGTGGCCGGATAGGCGGCCAGGCCGGCGGTGAGCAGGTTGTTGATCGGCGAGGTCGTGCCGGGCGTCAGGTAGTTGACCGCGCTGGTCAGGCCGGCGTTGCCGGTGCCCGAGCCGGGGAAGATGCCGTTGAAGTCGTCCTTCAGGTCTAGGTAGCGGGCCCGGGCGAAGATCTCGACGCTGTCGCTGAGCGGCTTTTCGAAGTCGACGCGCAGCTGCTTGGTCTTGACCCGCACGCCCTGGCTGAGCCGGAAATCGCGGAACCCGTCGCTTTCGACGAAGGTCGAGACCGGCACCGAGATCCGGTTGAAGGCGTCGCCGCCGATGTTGCCGAACTGGGTGTCCAGGCCCGGAATGCCGCCGGGCTCGCCGTTGCTGTAGGCATACGGTTGGTCGGCGTAATAGGCCGCCTTCATGTCGCCGACCTTGCCGGTCACCCGAAGGTATCCGCCTTCGTCGAAGCGGTATTCCAGCATCGCCTTCAGGCGGTAGCCGTCATAGTCGAACGGGTTGTCGCGCACGCCCGGACTGCTCTGGACATAGCCGCCGACATTGAAGGCGAGATTGTTGGAGATCGGCGCCGAATAGTAGAAGTCGCCGCGCTTGAGGCCGTAATTGTAGCCGGCGAGCCGGACGATCCCTTCGGGCTTGTCGAAGCTCGGCTTGCGCGAGATGAAGTTGATCGTCGCGCCGGCCCCGTTGACGGTCAGGATGCCCGAGGTGCCGCCCTTCACCGCCTCGAGCCGGTCGATGGTCACGTCCTCGGAAAAGAAGAAGTCCGCGCCGCCGCCCTGATAGATGATCGGGAGGCCGTCCTCCTGCAGCTGGATGAAGCGCTGGCCGCCGCCTTGCAGGCCTCGAACCGAATAGTTGTTCGACAGCTCGCCGGCCGTGCCCTCGACGAAGATGCCGGGCACCAGTTCGAGCAGGTCGGCGGTCGAGCGCGGCGCCTTGCGTTCGATGTCGGCGCGGCTCGCCAGGGTGATGTCCGCCGAGGCCGTGATCAGCGGGCGGTTGCGCGAGGTCAGGCCCGTGACGATGACCTCGCTGACGGCGGTTTGCCCGTCGCTCGCGTCGGAGGCCTGCGCCGGGGGCGCGTTGACCGTGGGCGGCGGCGTCGACGCCGTCTGGGCCCAGGCTGGAACGGCGAAGCAACTGCAACCGGCCAGCAACAGGGCACGAAGGGTTTGGCGCCGATACATGCACTCCTCCCCAAGCAACTCAACTTCCGCTTTTATCCGCGGTTTCTCGGTGGCGACGTCGGCGCGCTCGCAGGCGCGCGGCCGCGGTCGGTCGCGATCGTCCAAAAGCGCTCGGGAGCTAAGCGCATTCGGTCGAAGAGGGTTGCATGGATTTGGAGCGCGGAACGCGGCGACCTTTTCCCCGCGAATGCAAAGACAATTTCAGGAAAAGTTGCCTGGAGCGAACAACTTCCGATAGGCGAGTTGTCAGTCTATGAGCGGGTGGCGATAGCCCGGCCCCTTACGGAGAGGGATAGAGGTCCAGAAGCGTCCGCGTCACGCCGTTGGTCCAGCCGAAGCCGTCCTGCAGCGGGTACTCGCCGCCGCCCCCGGCCTTGGCCTCCTCGACGTCGTACTTCTCCAGCATCTTGCCGCTGGCCTTGTATTCGCGAGCCACCGTGGCCAACCAGCGCTGGCCGATGTCCTTGGCCAGGTCCTCCTCGCCGTAGCGACGCAGGCCCGAGACCGCCACCCACTGCAGCGGGGCCCAGCCGTTGGGGGTGTCCCACTGCTGGCCGGTGGTGACGGTGGTGGTGCGCAGGCCGCCCGGCGCCAGCAGCACGGCGCGGGTGGTCGCCGCCACCGCCTTGGCCTGGTCCGGGCTCGCCGCGCCGACGAACAGCGGATAGAGCGTCGCGGCGCTGGGATGGTCCAGCCGCGTCCGATCGCGCCACTGGTAGTCGAGATAGAGGCCGCGCGGGGCGTCCCAGAGGTAGGCGTCCATCGCCGCCTGGCGGGCCTTGGCGCGGCCGCTGAACTCGGCGACGCAGGGGGCGTCCATCAGCTCGGCGCAGCCCTGGGCGATCGCGGTCTCGAGGCCGTACAGGAGGGCGTTCAGGTCGACCGGGATGATCGCGGTGGTCTGGATGGTCTTCAGGCTCCTGCCGTCGGCCATCCAGCGCGAGCTGTAGTCCCAGCCGCTCTCGGCGCCCGAGCGTAGATCGCGGAACACCTCGCTGGCCGGGCGGTTCGTGACCTCGCGGGCGGTCAGCACGTCTTCGCGATAGGACTCGTCGCGCGGCGTGGTCCGGTCGTCGGCGTAGCGGTTGAGCACCGCCCCGTCGGGCAAGGCCACCACGCGACGGTGGGCCTGGCCAGGCGCCAGGGCCTTCTCGCCGTCCATCCAGAAGGCGTGCTCCCGACGCATCAGGTCCAGGCGCTGCTTGAACCGCGCCTTGTCCGTCTTGTCAGCCAGACCGACCATGGCGAAGTAGAACGGCGGCTGCGAGCGGCTGAGATAGTAGGTGCGCGTGCCGTTGGGGATGTGGCCGTAACGGTCGATCAGCCCGCCGAAATCGTCGACCATGCTCTCGACGGCGTCCTGCCGGCCGTCGGCGACCAGGCCCAGCATCGTGAAATAGCTGTCCCAGTAATACATCTCGCGGAAGCGCCCGCCGGGCACCACGAACGGCTTGTCCAGGGCCAGGGCGCTGTCGCCTGGGACGGCCTTGACCGGCGGCCGGGTCAGCACCGGCCACAAGGCGGCGATGTGGGCCTTCAGCGTGGTGCGGTCCTTGGACGGCGGGGGCAGGGGCGCGGCTTCCGGCACGTCGAAATTGGTCCGCACGAACCGCTTCAGCTCGGCGTCGCTGAAGGCGGCGTGGGCGCGGTAGGCGGCCAGGATCTGCTCGGGCGGGCGCCTGGGCTTGGCGTCGACGAAGGTCTTCCCGTCCGGGAACAGCTTGCGCATCTGCACCTGGTGGAACAGCTCGGCATAGGTGTCGGCGGGGGAGGGGACCTCGCTGGCCTTGGAGGGCGCGGTCTGGGCGAAGGCTGGGGCGGACAGGGCGAGCCAGATGGCGGAGGCGAGCAGGGGGCGGTGCTTCACGACGGGTCCTCCACATGTCCGCTCATCCGGCGTTCGCCAGGATGAGCGGCTTCAGAAATCGCTCGAACTCAAGAACGGGAAAAGCGCGGATCGGGTCCGAGGGGAACCCGATCCGCGAGCAGGAGAGTTGCTGGGGAGCAACCCGTCCGCCGGGCCATGCGGGCCCCGGCGGATCCCGACCGGACTGGGACCGGTCAGAAGTTGTAGCCGACGCTGACCTTGAACGACCGGCCCAGGATCGGGCGGGCGTTGGCGCCGCTGGTCGAGCGCGGGTCGCCCTCGGTCAGGCCGTGGCTGTCGGTGAGGTTGTCGGCCGAGACCTGGACGGTGAAGTCGGCGACGTCGAAGATCGCGCCCAGATCGATCTTGGTGTAGCCCTTCAGCACCTGGGTGTTGGCGTTGTCGGCGAAGCGGTCGTCCACCGCGCTGACCGTGCCGTAGAAGGTCGACTCCACCGAGCCCAGGGTCACGTCGTAGCTGGGGGTGAAGCGGATCATCCAGTCTGGCTGGCGCTGGGCGCTGTTGCCCTTGTTGGCCGGGATCGACGACTTGGTGATCTCGGTCTTCTGCCAAGTGCCGTTCAGGGCCAGGGACAGGCCGAAATCCGAGCGCCAGCGGCCGTCCAGTTCGACGCCGTGGGCCTTGTTGCTGTTGCTCTCCTGGATGCCGCCGACGTCGGCGAACTTGGCGCCCTTGAACTCGTTGGCGAAGCCGGTGGCGTAGAGCTCGAACGGCCCGCTGCGCAGCTTGTAGCCCAGCTCGTACTGGTCGACCGACAGGGTGTCGGTCAGGCCTTCGCGGAAGTTGTCGAAGCTGGGGAACTTGTAGCCCCGCGAATAGCGGCCGAACACGCCCGACACGCTGTTGATGTCGTAGTTCACCCCGACCGTGTAGCTGGTCTTGCTGTTGCTGTAGTCGGTGGTGCGCAGGGCCAGGCCGTCGGGGAAACCGGGACCGTCGTCGACCACGTAGTCGGTCTGGAAGCGCTCCCGGCGCACGCCCAGGTCGATGCGCAGGGGATCGAACACCTGCCAGGAGTCGGCCAGGTACAGCGCGTCCACCCGTCCGTCGCCGGCCGAGGTCAGGCCGAACTTGAAGCAGCTGGAGGTGCTGCCGGCCGTGGCCAGGTCGGCGCAGGCGACCGGGGCGGCCAGGTAGTCGCCGTTGGCCTTGACCTGCATCGGCTCGACATTGCCGATCGTCCAGAAGTCGTCGGACTTGAAGCTGGAGGCGTAGTAGCCGGCAGACAGCTGGTGGGTCCCGACCGTCTTGCCGATCGATAGGTCGTTGGTCACGGCCTTGATCTTCTTCTCGACGATCCAGGCGCCCCAGTTCTGGACGTAGTCGTTGGCGCCCAGGGTCGCGCCGCCGCCCGTGGTGATCGCGCCCGGCACGACCGTGTTGAGCGAGGCTACGGTGATCGCCGCGCCGTCCGGCACCAGGCCGTAGGTGTTGGCGTCGCCGTCGGTCAGGCTGAAGCGGTCGCGCACCGTCCAGCCGTCGCCGAACTCGTGCTCGAACCCGCCGCCGACGATGTAGCCCTTGAAGCCGCGGCCGTCGGCCAGGTCGAAGTTCCGGGTCGTCCCGGCGGCGTTGATCTGCAGGGTGTGGAAGCGGCTGGCCTGGCCGATCTGGGTGTAGGTCCCCTTGTCGACGCCGGGCACGTTGATCGCGAACGGCAGGTACCAGGCGCCGTGATCGTCGGTGTAGCGGGCGTACAGGTTGATCTTCCCGTGCTCCATCCGCTTGGTGATGTTGACGGTGAACTGCTGGCCGACCTCGCTGTCGAACTGGGTGTCGCGCACGCCCGGCGAGGTGGTCGCGTAGCCGCCGACCATGAAATAGAGGTCGTCGGCCAGCTTGCCGCTGAGCAGGCCGTCGATGCGGCGCAGGTCATAGTCCGAGGTCGAGAGCTTGATCAGGCCATGGGTCTCCTCGCCGCCTTCCTTGAGCTGGAAGTTGGTGGTCAGGCCCGGCTGGCCGTTGGAGAAGATCGGGTTGGGGCCGCCGCGCAGGGCCTCCATCCGCGAGATCGTCTCGTCGACCCGGAAGATCGAGCTGTTCTCCAGGAACGACAGGGTCGAGGGCGGATAGATCGGCGAGCCCTGCAGCTGGATGGTCAGGAACTCGGCGTCACCGGTGGCGGGGAAGCCGCGCACGAAGACGTTGGCGCCGGCCACGCCACCGGAGGTCTCGACCCAGACGCCGGGCACGAGGGTCAGCAGCTCGGCGGTGCTCTTGGGCGAGGCCTTGGTGATGTCGTCGGCGTTGACGGTGGTGACCGCGAAGCTGGCGGCCAGCTTGTCGATGCCCTTGCCGCCGGGGGTGCCGACCACGATCACCTCCTCGACCTGGGCCGGGGTCTCGGGTTCGGGCTCGACGGCCGTGGCGGGCGCGGCCTGGCTCTGGGCGCTGGTGGCGACCAGCAGGGTCTTGGCGCGGATGGCGTAGACGCCGCTGGCGGTGGGCTGGGCGCTGAGGCCCGTGCCGTTCAGCAGGCGCTTGAGGCCGGCCTCGGCGGTGTAGGCGCCGGTCAGGGCCGGAGCGCGCTTGCCACGCACGCTGGCCTCGTCGAACGCCAACTGCTGGCCGGAGGCCTGGCCGAAGGCGCGCAGGGCGCTGCTCAGGTCCTGGGCGGGAATGTCGAAGCTGTAGGCGGCCCCTCTCGTCTGCTGGGCATGGACGGCCGCGGGGGCGGCCAGCAGCATCAGGGCCGCGGCGGCGGTGGAGCCCCCAATCAAGCGATGGCCCAGGCGACGGTCGAACGATCTGCGCATTGTCTTCCCTCCCTATGCGCCGACGTTGATTGCGGCGCTTTGGAAAGTGAGACGCCTCAGCTCGTCGAAGACACACCGGCCGGCGCGGAATTTTTTTGTCCGCGGTCGATTTTCAGCACGGTCACGCCATTGGCCGCAACCGCGTGGACCGGCAGCACGGCCGTCACCCCGTCGACGAAGGCGCTGGTGTCGCCCGAGGTGAACACCCCGCTGATCCGCAGTTGGGCGACGCCGGGATCGCCGATCTTCAGCTTGTCGCGGGCGTAGCGGTTCACCCGCTCGACGGCCAGGTCCATGGGCTCGTCCTGGAAGACCAGTTGGCCGTTTTCCCAGGCCTTGGCGCGGACCGGATCCAGCTGGCTGACGACGGTGGCGTTGGTCTTGGTGGAGGTCACCAGCTCGTGGTCGGGGGTCAGCAGTCGGTCGGCGGCCGCGCCGCCGATCTTGACCGGCACGGCCGTGTCGGCCCGGCCGGTCTTGTCGTCCAGCACCGCCACATGGCCTTCGTACAGCACCACGCGCATCTGGCCGGTCAGGCGCTCGACGCTGAACACCGTGCCGGTGGCCACCACCAGCTTGTCGCCGGCCGCCACCGAGAACGGGCGCAGCGGGTCCTTGGCGACCGAGAACTTGGCCCGGCCGCTGTCCAGCCACAGCCGGCGGCGGCCGCGCTCGTACTTGACCTTCAGCACGGTGGCGCTGTCGAGCGAGGCGCGCGAGCCGTCGGCCAGCTCGACGATCCGTCGCTCGCCCTCGGTGGTGCGGTAGACGTCGGGCAGGCTGGCGCGCCAGGCGACGCCGCCGGCGACGGCCGCGACCAGGCAGGCGGCCAGGGCCGTCCAGATCACCAGCCGGCGGCCAGGGCGGGCCCAGCGTCCGTGCTGGGCGCGGCGCAGGTCTTCGAGCGCTTCGCGACGAAGCGCGATCATGCCGGGGCTGGCGGCCTGTTCCTCGACGGCGCGCCAGGCGGTGACGGCGTCGTCCAGCAGGCCGCGATGGGCCTCGTCGGCGTCGAACCAGGCCTGCAGCCGAGCCTGCTCGACTTGGGTCAGTTCGTCGTCGGCCAGGCGCACGCACCACAGGGCGGCCTGCTCGCGGGCGGCGTCCAGCCGATCTTCGGAAGACAGGACGGTCATTCGCCGGCCCTCACGCGTCGGGTCAGATGGGTCATGGCCTTGAAGATGTGCTTCTGCACGGCGCTGACGGAGACGCCGTACAGGGCGGCGAGTTCGGATTGCTTCATGCCTTCCAGACGGAACAGAAGAAAGATGGCGCGGGTGCGGTCGGGCAGTTCGCGCAGGGCGTCCGACACCTCGCCCAGGCTTTCGCGGCCCAGCAGCACGCGGGCCGGATCCAGCGGCTCGAGGTCCACCGCGCCGGCATGGACGCTGGCGCGGTAGTTGGCCCGCACACGCTCGCGCCGGCCCCGGTCGCGCAGCAGGTTGGCGGCCATCTGGAAGATGTAGGCGTCGGCGTTGTCCATTTCGCCGGCCCCTCGTGGACCGGATTGGGCCGTGGCCAGCTTGGCGAACAACTCCTGGGTCATGTCCTCGGCGTCGCTGTGGCTGGCGGCGCGGCGCATGAAGAACGCCATCAACGCGGGTCGATAGCGTCGGTCCAGTCTATTGAGGTCTGGTTCGATGGCTGGTCGCACGATTCCGCCCAATGGGCGTGAGCCCGGGTTCTAGCGTTTTGTCTCACCGTGCATGACGCACGACAACGGCGAACCCACAGCGGGCCGCGACGACTTTTCTATCGGGCCGCGGCGCGGCCATTTGTCCCAACGACGGGGGGCTTCGGCGCCGATGGCGGCTTCAGATGGAGAATATCGTAGACAATTCAATCTATTATCGGGTGACTTTCGGGGGCAACGATTCAGTGCCGCCGCCGATGCGCCCGCGCCCGTGGTCCGAAGCCTTGGCCGGTCCGGCAACGCGGCCCCGGCCCCTAACGCGCCGTTAACCATGTGATGGTGCTCTGGCCGGGACGTCGGGAGGAACTGTTTTGTTAGTTCAGAGAGCAAGGACGAATGCGGAGCCGACGGTTCTGGCGACCGTGCCGGTGGCCCGTCCCCGTCTGCCGTCGGCCGAGACGATTTTCCCGTATTTGAAACGAATCGACGCCGCGCGTTGGTACTCAAACTTCGGACCCCTGCTGACCGAGTTCGAAGCCCGCCTCGCCGCGCGCTTCCCGGCCGGAGCCGAGGTGGTGACGATCGCCAACGCCACCCAGGCCCTGACCCTGACGCTGAGCGCCATGGACCTGACGCCGGGCGGCTATGTCGCCATTCCGGCCTGGACCTTCGTGGCCACTGCCCATGCGGTGATGCAGGCGGGTCTTCGGCCGTGGTTCGTCGATGTCGACCCCGACAGCTGGATGATGCGGCCCGAAGCGATCGCCGACCTGCCGGCCGCCGTGCGCAAGCAGCTTGTCGCGGCGATCCCGGTCTGCGCCTTCGGCAGCCTCGGCGACCTGGCGGCCTGGCGCGCCTTCCGCGACGAAACCGGCGTTCCGGTGCTCGTGGACGCGGCCGCCGCCTTCGACGCCCTGCGCGACGCCGACCTGCCCGCCGTCGTCAGCCTGCACGCCACCAAGGCGCTGGGCCTGGGCGAGGGCGGCTTCCTGGTCACCGACGACGCGGACCTGGCCCTGCGCGTGCGCCGGCTGTCCACTTTCGGCTTCCACGGCAGCCGCGAGAGCCAGGTTCCGGCCACCAACGCCAAGCTTTCCGAGTATGCCGGGGCCGTGGGCCTCGCCGCGCTCGATTGCTGGGAGACCGATCGCCTGCAGTTCGCCCGCGCCGCCCAGCACCTGCGCATCAGCCTGATCGACCAGCCGCAGGTCCGCTTCCAATCCGGCTGGGGTTCGGAATGGGTGACCAGCGTCTGCAATGTCCGCCTGCCGGACGGCTCGGCCGCCGCTGTCGCCGCGGCGCTGGAGGCCGAAGGCGTGGGGACCCGCCAATGGTGGGGACGAGGCTGCCACATCAGTCCGGCCTTCGCCGACTGCGGCCGCGGCGACCTCAACCAGACCGACCGTCTGGGCGGTTCGGTCCTGGGTCTGCCCTTCGCCATCGATCTCAGCGTGCCCGAGATCCGCCGCATCGCCGCCGCCCTGGGCCGCGCCCTGGCCGCCGCCTAGATGTCGAGTCTGGCGGGCCGCACCGTTCTGATCACCGGCGCCGCCGGCGACGTGGGCCAGGCCTGCGCCGATCTGTTCCTGCAACGCGGCGCCCGGGTGGTCATGAGCGACCGCGTCCCGCCGCCGGCCGATTTCCTGGGCCGGCCGGACGTCGACTTTCAGGCCGCCGACGTCACCGACCGCGCGGCCGTGGAAGCGGCATTGCGCGGCGCCTTGGATCGCTTTGGCCGCATCGACGCGGCGGTGCTGGCCGCGGGCGTCGAAGGTCCTGTCGCTCCGATCGAGGACATCGACGGCGACGCCTTCGACCAGGTCATGGCGGTCAATGTGAAGGGCTGTCTCAACTGGATGCAGGCCTGCCTGCGGGTGATGAAGCCGCAGGGCGCGGGCAGCATCGTGGCCCTTTCGTCGATTTCCGGCGTCGTCGGCGGTCCGTTCCTCGGCGCCTACACGGCCAGCAAGCACGCGGTGATCGGCCTGGTTCGCTCGGCGGCCCTGGAGGCCGGACCCCACGGGGTGCGGGTCAACGCCGTGTGCCCGGGACCGATCGCCTCGAACATGATGCGACGGCTCGATGCGGCGCTTTCGGCCCGCGACCCGGCCCGGGCGGCCGGACGTCCGGACGCGGCCAAGTCGCTGCCGCTGCAGAAGTACGTTTCGGTCGAGGAAGTGGCCCAGATGGCCGCCTTCCTGTGCGGCGACGAGTCCGGGTCCTGTCACGGGGGAACCTATCTCGTCGACGGCGGGTACACCGCCCGGTGACCGCCGCCGGCGCGCCAACCGGACCGCTTCCCCGGCCGGTCGGCGGGTTCTTCGAGCGTCACCCTCCCGACGCGGCGGTTGGCGAGCCGAGCCCGCTCGTCGCCTGGACCGAGGGGCGTCCCTACAGCGCCTTCGTCAACGCCCGCTCGGCCTTCTCGGCCCTGGCGCGGACCTGGCCGACGGTCACGATCTGGTTGCCCGCCTTCGTCTGCGGCGACCTGCTGGACCCGACCCTGGCAGCGCGCACGCGGTTCTATCCGGTGTTGGACGGCTTCAAGCCTGATCTGACGGCGATCGAAGCCGAGGCCCAGCCCGGCGACGTGGTCGTGTTCGTCGCCCATTTCGGCCTGCCGTTGGAAGCCGAGACGCGAACCTTCGCCGCCCGGCGGCCCGACCTGCGGATCGTGGAGGACCGCGCCCAGGCCCTGGACGCCGGAACGCCGATCCCCGGCGCCTGGCTGCTGTTCAGCCCCCGCAAGCTGCTGGGCGTAGCCGACGGCGGACTGTTGGTCGCGCCAGACGCGCAGACCCGTGGACCCCAGCCGACGACGGCGGCCGACGCCGCCGCCCTCTGGCGTGCGCCGCTTTTGCGGGCGGACGATCCGGAAGGCCGCGCCAACGCCGCCTGGCACGCGGCCAACCAGTCCAAGGAAGCGGCCATGGCGGTGGGCGACCAGGCCATGACCCGCCGGAGCCTGGCGATCCTGGCCGACGTCGCCCTGGCCGACCTGGCCGAGCCGCGCCGCGCCAACTGGGCCGTCCTCGACCGTCGCCTTCGGGCCTGGTCGGCGCTGCCCGCCGATCCGGGCGCGCCGCCGCTCGGCTATGTCCTGCGCCTGGCGCCCGAGCCACGCGACCGGCTGCTGGCCGGCCTGCATGCCCACCGGGTGTTCGCCGCCGTGCACTGGCCCCGGATCGCCGCCCCGGCCGAGGCCTTCCCGCGTGAAGCCGCCTGGACCCGAGAACTGGTCACCCTGCCGTGCGACCATCGCTACGACGCGGCGGCTATGGAGCGAATCGCCGATCTGGCGAACGATCTCCTGCGATGATCCATCCCTATGCCCGCGCCGACTATGCCGCCGCTCTCGGCCATATCGGGCGACCCGTCGCCGTGCCCGAATGGGACGCGTGGGTCCTGGCGCGCGCCACGCCTTGCGGAACGCGGGAGGACGCGGTCGGCGTCTATCCGGTCACCGTGATCTCGGACGAAGCCGACCTGGCCGCCGGACTGGCGCGGCTGAAGGCGGCGGGTCTGGTTTCGGTGGTGCTGGTGGCGGAAGATCGGCTGGGCCCGCCGTCGGCGGCGCTGGAAGCGGCCTTCGACATGGCGCGGCCGTTCAAGTCCCATCAGATCCTCGACCGGGACCTTGGTCCGCTCGCCTACGGCAAGCACCATCGCTACGAGATCAAGCGCGCGCTGGGTCGGGTCGTGGCCTCGGAGATCGCCCTGGCCGACCACCTGCCGGCCTGGAAGGCGCTCTATGGCGAGCTGGCCGCCCGCCACGGCCTGGGCGGCGCCCACGTCTTTCCGCCGGAGCATCACGCTCTGCTCGCCGCCCTGCCGGGCGTGCGGACCTTCGCGGCCTTCATCGACGGCCGGATAGTGTCGGCCCACGTGTTCGTCACCCACCAGGGCCACGCGATGAGCCACCTGGCGGCGTCGGCGGCCGAAGGCTACGCCGCCGGAGCGGCCTACGCCGTCAACGACCTGGCGGCGCAGGCCCTGACCGACTGCCGGGTGATCAATTTCGGCGGCGGCGCCGGCATGAACGACAATCCCGAGGACGGGCTGGTGCGGTTCAAGAGGGGGTTCGCCAACACGGTCGCGCCCGCGCGGCTGTGCGGCGCGGTGCTCGACGCCGAAGCGTATCAGGCGCTTAGCATCGACACTGTGGACAGCGGCTTCTTCCCCGCCTACCGGGGACCGCGCAAGGTGGAGCAGGGCCAATGAACATCAAGGGTAAGATCGTCACGCTGCGCGCCATCGAGGCGGCGGACCTGCCGACCCTGCACCGGTGGGGCAACGATCCCGACCTTTGGTCCATGCTCGGCGGCTGGCACTTTCCCACCTCGCTGCGTCAGACGGAGCAGTGGTTCGAGCGGCTGGCCGGCGATCCCCTGAACCAGCGTTTCGCGATCGAGGTTCCGGGCGACGGGCTGGTCGGCACGGCCAACGTCGTGGACATCGACTGGAAGAACAAGAACGCCTTCCACGGCATGATGATCGGCGATCCGAACATGCGGGGCCGCGGCGTCGGCGTGGACGTGATCATGGCCACCATGCGCTACGCCTTCGACGAACTGGGCCTGCGCCGCCTGGACGGCTCGATGATCGCCTATAACGAGGCTTCGACCGGGGTCTATTGCGGCAAGTGCGGCTGGAAGGAAGAGGGCCGTCAGCGCGACTGGTACTTCCGCGGCGGCCGGTTCTGGGACCGCATCATGGTGGGCGTGACCAGCAACGACTATCGGGCCCTGCTGGCCGCCAAAGACTATTGGCAAGGGTGAGCGGTCCGATGGGCTGGAAGCAACTCGGCGCGATCTTCGTCCCCAGCGGCGCGTTCGACTGGTCCAAGACCCACGCCCAGGCGCCGGCCGCCCTGGTGATGGGCGACCGTATCCGCGTCTACTACGGCACCCGCGACGCCGACAACCGCAGCCGCACCAGCTTCTTCGACTGCGACCGCGCCGACCCGACCCGGGTGCTGTACGTCCACGACCAGCCCGTCCTGGGTCTCGGTAGGCCCGGGACCCATGACGAGGACGGGGCGATCGGCAGCCAGGCGATGATGGTCGGCGACGAGATGTGGCTCTACTACGGCGGCGTCAGCCGCGGCGGCAACGTGCCCTACCGGATGTCGGTGGGGCTGGCGCGCAGCCGCGACGGCGGCCTGACCTTCGAGCGGGCCTTCGAGGGGCCGGTCGTCGACCGCACCCCGCACGAGCCCTACATGACCATGGCCCCCAACATCCTGATCGAGAACGGGATCTGGACCATGTGGTACGGCTCGGGCACCGGCTGGATCGAGATCGACGGCAAGTTCGAGCCGACCTACCAGATCAAGCTGGCCCGCTCGGACGACGGCCTGGTCTGGCGGCAGCTCAACCACGCCTGCATTCCCAAGCTGGACCCGCTGGAGGCCAACACGCGGCCGTCGGTGGCGCGGACGGCCGACGGCTACGAGATGTGGTTCTCGTATCGCAACAGCATCGGCTACCGCGACGGGGCGGGGTCCTATCGCATCGGCTACGCCACCTCGATCGACGGCGAGACCTGGGTCCGCCAGCCCGATCCGGAAGGCCTCAAGCCGGCCGCCGAGGGCTGGAACAGCGCCACCATGTCTTATCCCGCCGTCGTGATCGCCGACGGCCGCAAAATCATGTTCCACAATGGCGACGGCTTCGGCCAGACCGGCGTCGGCTGTTCCGTCCTGGAGGACGCATGACCATCCTCGTCTTCCCCTCGGCCCTCGAGGCCGCGGCCCGGTTCGCCCGCGAAGCCCGCCAGTGGGGCCGTCGCGTCGTCGGCGCCTCGTCGCTGGACGTGGACCCCAACGCCGGGGCGTTCGACGCCTGGGGGCGGCTGCCGTTCATCGGCGCGCCCGACTTCTTCGAGGCCCTGCGGGCGCTGGTCGCCCGCGAGGGGATCACCGACCTCTTCACGCCGCACGCCGCCACCTTCCACCTGTTCGAGCAGGCTTTGCCCGAGCGCCTGCCGGGCCTGCGGCTGATGGGGCCGGGGCCGTTCAAGCGCCAGATGGACCGGGTGAGCGTCGCATTGGTCGACGGCCGCGCGGGCCTGGAGACCATCGCATCCATCGCCGGGCGGCCCTCGTCCTTGCCGGCAGAATTGGTCGGCGGGATCCTGGCCCAGGCCGAGACCATCCATGGCGAATGCTCGCGCGAGAAGATCCTGGCGATCTGCGGCGTCGTGCCCCTGGCCCCCAAGGGCGACATCGTCGAGATCGGGGCCCTGTTCGGCAAGAGCAGCTACGTGTTCAACCGCGTGGGCGCCTATTGCGGCGTGGGCGCGACCCTGTGCGTCGACCCCTGGGACCTGGGCCTTTCGGTGCAGACCGACGCCCCGGTCCTGATCCAGGAAGCGTCCGGCGGCTGGGACTGGGAGCAGGTCCGCACCGGCTTTCTGCTGGCCATGCTGGCCTGCACGGCGGGTGACTTCAACTATCTGCGCATGACCTCGGTCGACGCCCACAAGCGCTATGTCGAGACCCGCACGGCGACCTCGCCGGAGTTCGGGTCGACGGCGCTGACGGGGTCCATCGCCGTCCTGCACCTGGACGGCAATCACGACGAGGCCGCCGTGGCCGAGGACTTCGCCCTGTGGGGTCCCCTGGTGGCGCCCGGCGGCTGGGTGATCTTCGACGACTATCACTGGCCGCACGGCGACGGTCCGCGCAAGGTCGCCGACCGGGCGATCGCCGACTACGGCCCGCGGGTCCAGCGCCACTTCGTGGCCGGCGGCGCGATGTTCGTGCACCTCGCGGCGTAGAGCCCCGTCCGCCCCTTCGAGGGTCAGCCGGCCTTGGTGGCCGTGCAGATGTAGTAGAACTGATAGACCTGCGAGACGCGCACGTCGGTCAGGCTGGCGGGCAGGCTCTCCACCGGGCAGCGGTGGATGACGTCGTGGCTCGACAGCACCTTGTGGAAGTAGGCGCGGTCCAGGGGCGTGGCCGCGTCGCTGATCTGCTCGTCGAGGAACAGCAGCACGCCGCCGGGCTTGGCCACGCGGGCCATCTCGGCGATGGCCTTGACCGGATCGGTCAGGCCGTTCACCGCGCCGTAGCTCGTCACCACGTCGAAGCGGTCGTCCTGGAACGGCAGCTCCATGGCGTCGCCCAGCACCAGGTCGACCGCCACGCCCGCCTTGCTCATCATCTCGCTGCCCTGCTTGAGCATGGTCTCGGACAGGTCGATGGCCGTGTAGTCGGCGTCCAGCGACATCCAGCCGTGCTTGTAGAGCGAGTTGCAGGAGCCGGTGGACACGTCCAGCACCTGCAGCCGGCGACCGGCCGTGCGCAGCGGCGCCAGCACCCGCTCGTGGACGGCGGCGAACGATTCCGGCGGCGTATAGGGGCGGCGCGACAGCGACAGCCAGACGGGCAGGGCGGTCCACAGCAGGTGCAGCAGATAGCTCTGCCGGCTCAGCACCAGTCCCGCCAGGACCAGCGGAACGGCCAGGATCAGCGCCAGCGGCAGCGCGCCGGACGCCAGGGCCGCGACCAGGCCGACCGCGAGAGCCAGCAGGCCGACGATCGTCACGCCGTAGGCGATCCAGTAGGGCCAGGACAGGGCCAGCGGCCGCACCGGCATGACGATGGCCGGCATGGTGATCTGATAGAGGCGGCCGAACAGCCCGTCATAGAAGGTGTCGCGCAGCTTGCGGTCCTGGGCCCCCAGCCGATCCTCGGCATAGAGCTTGGGCATGCCGTAGACGCAGGCGTAGTCCTGGCCGCAGGTCGTGCACCGCCATTGGGTGACGCTGGTCACGAAATCGGCCCCGGCGCAGGACGGGCAGCGGTACTTGCTGGCTTTAATCTCGGTCGTCATCGAAGCCGCCTTACCCGCGTGGATCGAAATAGGCGAAGGTCGCCACCCAGCGACCCGCCTCGCTGTCCCAGTCGAACTTGTCCCTGAGATCGGACTGGGTGACCCAGTGGTGATGGTCATAGCGCCAGATGCAGATGTCGCCGGCGTCCTGATGCGTCTCGAGATCGATCACCTCGCCCTCGATTTCGAAACAGGTGCCGCCGTTGCGGAAGTCCTTCCCACGCTGCGACAGCGACGTGATGAAGCCCAGCTGCTGGGGCATCAGGTTGTGCCAGTGGCGGGCGAAGAAGCCGCCGCCGGCCGGGTACTGGATCAACTGCGGGTGGACATACGGCCCCGAGGCCGGGATCTCGAAGTCGACACCGGCCCCGGTCAGGGTGTTGTAGAGGCCGCGCAGGGGCTCGAACAGCGCGCGCAGCTTGGCTTCCAGCGCCGACGGCGCGAGGGGAAGGTCGTTGAAATTGTAGTCGTGGAAGACGTGCGGCGCCTGTTGCAGGCGCGAGATCATGCAGCGGCGGCGATGATAGTTGCCGGCGAAGTCGTCGACCTCGGCCAGCGGCGTCTCGCGCCCCCAGGCGGCCACCGCCGCGCGAAGCTCGGCGACCTGGTCGTAGGGGAAGACCCGCTTGAGCATGAGCAACTGGCCCCGGTCCATGACCCGGTCGACGATCTCTGCATGCTCCATCCGGGGGACGATGGCCCCGTCGCGCAGGTCGCATTCGACCTCGATGACCCGTTCCGACCCCGCGCTCATTTCGCCGCCAGCCAGCGATCGAACATCTGCCGGAACGTCGCCTCGAGATTGCGGGTGAAGCCGACCTCGTCGCAGTAGGGCGAATTGTCGAAGCCCGGCCGCACCTTGGCGCGCAGGGCGTTCAGGGCTTCATGGTCCGCGGTGAGAGACAGGGCCCGGCCCACATAGTCGTCCCAGCCGTCGGCGATCAATTCAGACAGGCCGCAGGGCTGGACCACCGGCACGCCGATGCGGCCGTACAGGTCCTCGCCCACCTGGGTGAGCAGCGGCACGCCGTTGGCCAGGGCGTCGCACGAGGTGGTGCCGCCGGGACAGGGCGAAGGATCCAGGGCCAGGTCGATGTCCTGGAATTCGCGGCAATAGTCGACGCCGGTCGTACGGCCGCGGAATTCCAGCTGCTCTGGCCGCGCGCCGTAGGCGACGAAGCGGGCCTGGGTCACGCGCTGCAGCACCGGATCGACGAAGGTGCCGTACTTCAGAACCAGGCGATCGTTGGGCCGCTGGCTGAGGATCACCGCCCAGGCGGCGATGGTGATCTCGCTCAGCTTGGCGGGATTGTTGAACGAACCGAAGGTGACATAGCCGTTCTTCAGGGCCGGAGTCGGGACCGGGTCCAGCCGATCCGCCGACGGGCGGCTGGGGGCCACGATCGGGCCGATCGGCCAGATCTCCTCGGTGTAGTACCGCTCCGATCCCGGCACCGCCATGCTGTCGGCATGGAGGATGTAGTCCATGCAGGCCATGCCGGTCGTCTGGACGAAGTTGATCCAGGCGACCTGGACCGGCGCCGGGCGGTAGGCGAAGACGCCCAGGCGGCTGCCGGCGGTGTGGCCCCAGACGTCGATCAGGATGTCGATCCTGTCCTTGCGGATCAGGGCGGCGACGTCGGCGTCGGCCATCTGCCCCAGGCCGCGCACCTTGCAGCCCAGCGGCAGCGCGCCTTCGCCGGCGGGGTCGGCGCAGTAGAGAAACACCTCCACGGCGGCCTGGTCATGCGCGTCCAGCACGGGCAGCAGGAACTGGGCCACCTGGTTGCGGGTGAAGCTGGGGCCGACATAGCCGATCCGCAATCTGCGGCCGGGGTTGCGGTCGTTCTCGAAGCGCGGCTCGGCCGGCGTCAGGTGGGTCGCGTACTGGTCGGCCCAGCGTCGCGCCTCGTCCGCCACCCGCTGCATGCGGTCGGGGGCGTGGAACAGCGCGTACAGGAGGAACTCGTGGATCACCGAACTGACGAACGAGTCGGTGGCGACCTGGAAGACGTTGATCGCTTCGTCCGTGCGGCCCTGGTGAAGCAGGGCAAGTCCGTAGGAGGCGATGTGCTGGCTGGAGAGCCGATCGAAGTCGAGGCTGCGGCCCAGGGCCAGGCTCGCCGCGCCCATCTGCTGCTGCTCGTAGAGCGCCAACCCTACGGCGCCGCAATAGGCCTTGTCGGTCCGGAAGCGTTGGGTGTCGACGCCCAAGCCGCGCAGCAGCGACGTCGCGTGCAGGTCGCGCGCTTCGTCGAGAAAAGGCCGCGCCGAGGCGCCTTGGCCGGCCGCCACCAGGGCGCTGTAGAGCCAGTACCGGCTTTCGTGATCGGCCGGCTGCGCCTTGGCGACGGCTAGAAAAGCCTCCGCCGCCGCGGTCGCGTCGCCGGCTTCCAGCGCCGCGCGTCCGGCGGCGATGAGGTCTGCTCCGACGGCGCCGGCGGGGGCGACAGGCTCGGCTAGCATCCGGCGGTCCTCTCGAATCATAGTTAACGCAGAGTAGACCGCGCCCGCGTTAACGCGGGCTTACGATGCGCTTTCCACCGCTCCGCGCGCCCATCGACAGCGGCCGAGGCGGCTCGCCGGGGTCCGGAGAAATCCCGTATGGACGGATCGCCAAGGTCTGCTAAGCTCTACCTATAGGTTCAGCTTTCTCGTCGTTCTCCAAATGCGCGCAAGCTTGGCCGTGGGCCAGGCTTCATCTGGAGATCGCGCGCTGGGCGACAGCGTTTCGCGCCCGGCGAGAGTGCGGAACGGCGTTCGCCTCCTATCCGCCCGGCGTCGTCGCCGGTGTCAGTGCGCCCCGAGGTTTTCCGGGGGAGTTCCGCGTCCATCTGGATTCTCGAGGAGGGACCATGAGCGCTTATCGCGGTTTCATCGTGCTGGGGGCAGGGGTCGTCCTGGTCCTGCTGCCGTTCCTGATCTTCGTCGCCGCCGGCTGGCCGGGCAGTCCCGACAGCTGCATGGCCACGACGCCCAACACGTGCTTCTGCGAGGCGTTCAACGTCGGCGATGTGACGTCGCACGCCAACGGCGTCCGACAGCCGGTCAACACCTGGTTCAACCTCTATTCGATCCTGACCGCCGCCCTGGTGGCCCTGATGCTCTATCTGGATCGCAAGGACGGCGCGCGCGGCGAGAACGTCATGCGGTCCGACAACTTCATCGCCGACCTATATGTCTTCGCGGTGCTGTTCCTGGGCCTGGGCAGCATGTGGTTCCACGCCTCGATCATCGGCTGGGCGGGCAACTTCGACGGGCTGTCGATGTACATCTACGCGGCGTTCCTGGTGTTCTACACCCTGCGCCGGATCGTCCCCGCCGACTGGGTGTTCTGGGTCTTCTACCCGATCACGGTCGTGGTCTTCGTGATCCTCCACGCCCTCTGGCAGTGGGAGTTCAAGTCGCTGATCCTGATCATCGCCCTGGTGGCCGCCTATCTGGCGCTGGAGATCTGGGCCTGCGTGCGGGAAGGCAAGCCCTGGCAGGGGCGGTGGAACACCATCCTGCTCTGGTGGCTGGCCGTGGGCTGCATCATCGCCGCGACCATCTTCTGGGCGCTGTCGCAGACCGGCGGGCCGATGTGCGATCCGAACGCCTTCTTCCAGCCGCACGGCATGCTCTGGCATCCGTTGGCCGGGGCCATGGCGGTGCTGCTCTACTTTTACTGGCGGGAGGAGAACCGAGGCTGACGGGCGGTTCGCGGCCGGCGGTCGCGACCTCTCGTGGGGGCTGAATCCGGCATGGCGCGGCGGCGGTTTCCCTCGCGCGGGACTGCTCGCCCTTGCCCTTCGGAAGGTCGTGGAGAGCGTGGCGGCCGATCCGTCGGCGCTGGTCCGGAGCTGGCTGGCGGTTGAGCGGCCGCCGAGGCTCTCACGGTGTCGACGCCTTGGCTTTGACGGCGTTGACCTGCAACTATTACGTTTATTTCTAGTTTTCCGACGATGAAGTATTTCGATTCGCGATATTAAATATAGTTTGGCGATAATGAAGCTACATGTCGATGTTTGATTGCATACTATCGAACGTCATCGCTCGATGTGTAGTAAATTTATAGCTGTCTATGGCAAAAAGTGCCAAGTATTCGGCAGCCTGATCGCGTTAAGTATTTCCAATAGTCTCGAGATAGGTGCGTAAATATCATAAAAATTCGCGTACATGAATCTCGATGATGTGGAAAATCATATTCGGAAAACGATGAAATCTGAGCTTTTCATTTGTTAAAATTCGGACTTAGTATGGTTGGACGTCTTTGGGTTGTACCTGGGGGAGCGATCAGAAAATGGCTGAAGGGCTGGAGGAAACGACGCGCGAATTGATCGGTTGGACCCAAGAGGTCCTGCCGGGTCGCGCCGTGGTCGCCCGGTCCCTGAGCGATCGCGACTGCGGTGAAGGGGTCGACCTTCGCCTGATCGGCCTGGCCCCCCACGCGGCCCCCCGCGCGGCCTCGCCGCCGCTGATCCTGACGGTCGACTACCTGCTCACCGTCCGCGCCGCCGACCCGATCGTCGAACAGACGGGCGCCGTGCGCCTGCTGTTCGCGGCGATGGAGCACGACGAGACCGAGGTGGTTCTGGATCGTGACGCGCTGAAACTTTGCGCCGATCTCAGCCTGCCGCCGGGACCGGGCTTCGTGCTGCGGACCATGGTCTCGATCGCCCGGAGCCGCCCTGCCGAGCGGGCGGGGCTGGTTCGTTTCCCGCTCAACATCGTGTCGGGCGAGCTCGGCGTTCTGCAGGGCTCGGTCCTGGGCCCCGGCGACACCCCGGTGGCCGGCGCCGTGGTGCGCCTCGAGGGCCTCGATCGCTCCGCCCAGACCGACGCCTTCGGCCGCTTCCGCCTCCACGGTCCCGTGGGCGGCAAGGGCCGGCCTGTCCGCCTCAATGTCCGGGCCCGTGGGGTCGAGATGGACAGCGAGGTCGAAACCGGAAGCCCCGTGATCCTTCGTTTACCGCTGGAGATTTGACATGCCGTCCTATTTGAGCCCCGGCGTTTACGTCGAGGAGATCGACTCTGGAACACGCCCGATCGAGGCGGTGGGCACTTCGGTGGCCGGGTTCGTGGGAACCGCGCCCAACCCCGACGCCCTCGTCGACGAGGCCATCGCGATCAACAACTGGAGCGAGTTCCGGCGACGCTATGTGCGCGACGGCGACAAGGGCACCGACCTGGCCAACGCCGTCTATGGCTTCTTCCTGAACGGCGGCTCGCGCTGCTACGTGGTCAACACCAAGGCCGACGGCGCGATCGCCGGCAAGGGCAGGGGGCTCGACGCCTTGGCCGCCATCGACGAGATCGCCATCATCGCCGCGCCGGGACGAACCGATGCGGCCGCGCATGGCGCCTTGCTGGACGCCGCGGAGTCGCTGAAGGACCGCGTGGCGATCCTGGACGGGCCACCCCGCGTGGATGACGTCGAGGTGCTGACCCGCGCCGCCGACGGCAGCGCCGCCCCGCCCACGACCCCGGCCGCCGACGGCGACACGACCGCGACGCCGGCGCGCGGCAAGGGTCCCAAGCCCGGCCTGCGCGCTCGGGACTCCGACGGCGGCTACGGCGCCTATTATTTCCCCTGGCTGAAGGGCCGCGACGCGATTGATCCGGACGCCCTGGCCCAGATCCCGCCCTCGGGCCACATGGCCGGCATCTACGCCCGCACCGACAGCGAGCGCGGCGTGCACAAGGCCCCGGCCAACGTCACGATCCGGGGGGCCGAAGGCCTTACCCAGATGCTGTCGCGGGCCGAGCAGGACGTGCTCAATCCGGTCGGCGTCAACTGCATCCGCTTCTTCACCCGCGAAGGCGTGCGGGTCTGGGGTGCCCGGACCCTGGCGCCCAGCGCCAGCAATTGGCGCTACCTGAACGTCCGCCGGCTGTTCAACATGATCGAGGAGTCGATCGCCATCAGCACGCGCTGGGTGGTGTTCGAGCCCAACGCCGGTCCGCTGTGGAAGGACATCCAGCGCGACGTCGGCGCCTTCCTGACCCTGTTGTGGCGTCAGGGCGCCCTGGCCGGGTCCCGACCCGAGGACGCCTTCTTCGTCAAGTGCGACGCCGAGACCAACCCGCCCGAGGTGGTCGACGCGGGCCAGGTGGTGGTGGTCATCGGCATCGCGCCGGTGAAGCCCGCCGAGTTCGTCATCTTCCGCATCGGCCAGACGGCGGTCGGATCCACCGTCGAAACCGCCTGACCCAAAACCTTAGAGAGGATCCGTCATGGCCAAGCCAGAAGAAGCAGCGGCGGCGCCCAAGGTTGGCGCTTTGCCCGATGTCTATCGCAACTACAACTTCATGCTCTCGTCCCGCGAGATGGGCGATGTCCGGTTCACCGAGTGCTTCGGCCTGGGTGTGCGGATCCATCCGATCCGCTACCGCGAGTCCGGCAGCGGCCAGATCGTCCGCACCCTGCCCGGACCGGTCGAATACGCCGAGGTCACGCTGCGCTACGGCCTGACCAAGACGCCCGCGCTGTGGGACTGGCTCAAGGAGGTCCTGGCCGGCGGGACGCCCCGCCGCAACATCTCGATCGCGATGATGGACGTGAAGGGCACCGCCGAGGTCCTGCGCTGGAACCTCGACAACGCCTGGCCTTGTGAATGGAGCGGCGTGTCGTTCGACGCCCTCGGCCGCGAAGTGGCGATCGAGGAACTCAAGCTGTCGTTCGACACCCTGACCCGAGCCTAGACCATGGCCCTCCGCCGCCTGTTGTCGGGTTGGCTGATCGCCATGGCCGCCCTGGCCCGCTCGTTGGCCCAGGCCCTGGAGCGCGCCTCCGAGGATCGATCCGCGCCGACTCCGGACCCGGTCATGGCCGCCTTGGCCGACCGGTATCCGGGCGCGCCGGCCCATTGGCTGGCGCATGTGGCCGAGCGGACGGCTCAATTGGCGGAGGCGGGCGAGGCGCCGCTGTCGCTGAACAGCGATCCTGCGGCCTCGCCGCCGGTCCGACTGGACGACATGCCCGCTCGGCCACTTGCGACGGCGGCGGAGCCGGAACCGGCTTCGCACGATCCACGGCGTCCGGCGCCCCGCCGCGACACCGCCGTCCCGACCCTGGCCGCCCTGCGCGACCGGCCGTCCGAGGTCTGGCGGCGGCCGGACGTCGAGCGGCCGAGGCGGCCGAGGCCGGTGTTCGCGGCCGTGGCGCCCGCACCGCCGCCGGAGCGTCCGACGGCGACGGAGCCCGGTTCCGCGCCGCGTCGGCCACGCTCGCCGTTGACCTTCGTCGGCTCGTCGTCTCAAGCGGTTCCCAACGCGCCGGAGACCGCGACGCCTGCGGCCGAGGCCGAGGCGCCCGCGAGCCCTCCGCGCGAGCCGATCTGGTCCCAGCCGCCGCAAGCCCGGGCGGCGACGTCCGATGCGGCCAAGGCCTGGACCGACGTTCCGCGGCCGACGGCTCCGATCGACCACGCCTTCACGCAAGCGCGCCCGAAAGATACGCCGGAGGAGGCGCCTGCGGATCGGATCGACGCGCCCATCGTCCGTCGCCAGAGATCCTGGTTCTTCGCGAGATCCAGGCGTGTCGAGCGACCGCTCGAGCTTTCGGCCGATCCGGGACGACCCGCGAAAAGCGGAAGGGCGGACGCGGTGGAAGCGATCGCGGTCGCCCGCGCGCCGGTTCCCCAAGCCGCCTTCCAGACCTCCGCGACGGACCGTCCCGCCGCCGCGCCAGATCGGACCTGGCAGGACCAGACGCCGTCCCGTCGACGCTCCCTGTTTCGCGAACTCGCCGCGCTCGCCGGGCCGCGTGCTCGCGCCGATCATTTCCCGGTCTCCGAACCGACCGGGACGAGGGCTTCGCCGCCGCCCGATCGCCCCTCGCCGGAGACCGTCCCGGCACGGTCCGCGTCCTCGTTCTCGCCGTCGCGGACAGTCCCGTCGGCTCGCCCCGCGCCGGCCTTTTCGCACCTCGAAGGCGCGCCGCCGAGCCGAGCCAAGGCCGAGGCGTCCCCTCGCGCCGCGCGGCGGATCGTTCGCGGAGCATCGAAGGCGCCCTCGCCGGACGACGAGACCCAAGGTCAGGGCAAACGGTCGAGCATCTCCAGGCGCCCCCAGGCCTCGCCATCGCGGGAGCTCTCGCGCGGCTTCGCGGCTTCGCCGCCGGACAACCGCTGGCCGGCGCTGCCGCCGACGACCTTCGCCTCCCCGAACGGCGTCGAAGCGTCGCCGCCGCGCTGGGATCAGCTGGCCCGTGAACAGGAGGAGGGCAGATGGAGCGTGTAGCCTTCCTGCTGGAACGGTCGGGCGAGCGGATCTCGTGCCTGCTCAATCCGGAAAACCTCGAAGCGCGGCGCAGCGCCGGCGTGCGGACGCGGCTGGCCGGCGGCGGCTTCCTGACCGGCGTGGCCCGTTCCGAGGATCCGCTGATCGCCACCGGCGGCGGGGTCACAGAATACGACCTGAACCTGCTGTTCGACGTCGAGGTCGCTCGCGAAGGTCGTCCGTCGAAGGCGCCGGAAGACGGCCAGGGTCCCGCCGCGGACGACGACGTCCGCGCCCTGACTCGCCCGATCTGGGACCTGACCGAGAACGCCGTCGCCGCCGACGGCTTCGCGGCTCCGCCCACGGTGCGGTTCATCTGGGGCAAGTCCTGGAACATTCCCGGCGTCGTGCTGCACGTGTCCGAGCGCCTGGAACGGTTCAACGCCGACGGGGCGCCCCGCCGTTCGTGGCTCAGCCTGCGCCTGCGCCGCGTCGAGGATTCCGAACCGCGTCCCGCCCCCAGCCGGCCCGTGACGCCGCAGTTCGAACCACCCTCGGATCTGGACGGCGGATCGGTCGATCAGTTCCCGGCCGTCGAGATGCCGGTCGACACCGACGGCTTGCCGCTGAAGCGCTTCGACCAGATCGCCGACGACGGCTACGGCGACCCGACCCTGTGGGCCGACGTCGCGGCCTACAACGGCGTGGACGATCCCCTCAACCTTCCGGAGGGCACGACCATCGTCCTTCCGTCGCTGGCGATCCTGCTGGAGGTGCGGGCGTGACCTCGATCTTCGCCAATCGCCCCCTTCGGGCCCGTCTGGACGGCGCGCCGCTGGACCCGGGCCTGGGGCGCTACGCGGTGTCGGCCTTCGTGCGCCAGGCGCTGAACGCTCCGGCCATGGCCGAGCTGGTGTTCGCCGACGCGCCGAACGACACCCTGACCAGCCTGCGCCTTGGCGCGAGCCTGGCCTTCTCGGTCGACGGCTCCGGCGACCTGTTCGACGGCGAGATCACCGCCGTCGAATATCAGCAGGACGCGGCCCAGGGCCGGGTCGTGCGGCTGCGGGCCCTGGACAAGCTGCACAGGGCCAGGCTGCGCCAGCGGGCCCGGGCCCTGACCGACATGACGGTCGCCGACCTCGCGGGCCAGATGGCCGGCGATCTGGGCCTGACCTTCAGCTGCGCCGCCCAACCGCCGACTCGCGCCCTGATCATCCAGCATGACCAGAACGACTTCGACCTGGTGGTCGACCTGGCGCGCGACGCCGGGCTCTATCTGGTGGTGGAAGCCGGCGAGCTGCGGCTGATCAGCCTGGCGGGCGAGGGCGAGCCGATCCCGCTGCGCATGCGGCGCGAGATCATCCAGGCCAGCGCCACGACGGGCGCGGACTCGCTGCGGCCGTGGACCGGCGCCCAGTCGTGGGACCCCTCCCGCGCCGTCTCGGCCAACGCCCGCGCGGGCTTGGCCAGGCAGGACGCCGAGGAGTTTCGCGACGGCGGGCTGACGGCCTTTCCGGACCTGGGCGGACGGACCCTGTTCAACCGCCTGGCGGCGGACGCCGCCGAGGCCGAGAGCCTGGCCCAGGCCGATCTCGACCGGGCCGTGGCGCGCGCCGTCCTGCTGGAGGCGGTGGTCGAGGGCGACACCCGGCTGCGCCCCGGCCGGCCGGTCAACCTGGAGGGCGTCGGCGACCTGGTCGACGGTCGCTGCGTGGTGACCCGCGCTTTGCACCGGTTCGAGGAGGCGCGCGGCTATGTGGTCGAGATCTCGACCGAGCCGCCGACCCGGCCCGACCGTCCCCGCGTTCCGGCTTTCACTCTGGGCAAGGTGACCGACGCCGACGATCCCGACGGCCTGGCGCGGGTGCGGGCCCGCTTGCCGGTTCTGGGCGACGTCGAGACCGGCTGGATGTCGGTGCTGCTGCTGGGCGCCGGCGCCGAGAAGGGCGTGGCCATCCTGCCGGAACCGAACGACGACGTGCTGGTGCTGTTTCCGGACGGCGACCCGGCGCGCGGCGTGGTCCTGGGCGGCCTTTATGGCGAGCGCGCGGCGCCGGGGCCTCGCGGGGCGGGGACGGCGGGGGCCCGGGCCTTCACCGTGCGCACGCCGGGCGGACAGGTGCTGACCCTGGACAGCGTCGACGCCCTGGCGCGGCTGGAGACCCGCGCGGGCGGGCTGTTCGAGTTCGGCCCCAACGGCTCGCGCCTGCGGGCCAGCGGCGATCTGATCATCGAGGCCCCGGGCCGTCGTTTGACCATCCGCGCCGCCGCCGTCGCGTTCGAGGAGGGTTGAGCATGCTGTGGTTGACCCAGGACGCGACGCTGGTCTGCGATCACGGCGGCCGGGTGGGCATCGCCCCGACCCAAACCCTGGTGCGCATCAAGAGCCGCCTGGCGCTGGTGAACCCCAATCCGCAGTCGCGGCCGATCTCGGCCTGTCCGAACGCCAATCCGGTCATCGGCCTGCGACCCTGCCTGACGACCCTGGCCGTCAAGCAGGGCTACTCGACCTTCGTGACCATCGGCGGCCGGGCGGTGTGCCTGGACACGGTCACGGGGCTTACCGACGGATCGCCGCCGGGCACTGTCAATTATCGCGTGGTCGATCCCGGCCAACGCCTCGTGGCGGCCGGGAGTTGAGCATGAAGAGCGTTCGGGGCATCCGGTTCGAGGGCGCGGAGCTGGGCGGGGCGACGTCCGAGCTGCGGCGGCCGGCGGGGCTGATCCTGTCGCCGGCCGGACGGCTGGCCGACGTCAGCGGCGCCGACGCCGTGCGCCAGGCGATCATCCTGCTGCTGACCACCATCCCGGGCGAGCGGGTCATGCGGCCCGGCTATGGCTGCCCGCTGCACCGGCTGATGTTCGCGCCCAACGACGCCACAACCGCGGGCCTCGCCATCCACTACGTGCGCCAGTCGCTCAAGCGCTGGGAGCCGAGGATCGAGATCGTGCGGCTGGACGCCGGCGTCGATCCCGCCGCGCCCAGTCAGTTGGTCGTTTCGCTGGACTACAGGGTGCGCAGCAGCAACCAGCCGGGCCAGCTTCAATTCGGCCTCGACCTGCGTGGGGAGGCCGCCTGATGCCGTTGCCCACGCCCAAGCTGGACGACCGGACCTTCGCCGAACTGATGGCCGACGCCGTCAAGGTCATCGACCGCTCGTGCCCGGAATGGACCGATCGCAATCCCAGCGATCCCGGCATCACCCTGCTGGAGACCTTCGCCTATCTGACCGACACCATGCTGTACCGGCTCAATCGCGTGCCGGAGAAGCTGTATGTCAGCCTGCTGAACCTGGTCGGCGCCCAGGTCCATCCGCCCGCCGCGGCTGCGGTGACCCTGACCTTCACCCGCACCGCCGGCAATGCGCGGATCACCATCCCCGCCGGGACGCGCATCGCCACCAGCGACGGCTCGGTGACCTTCGTGGTCACCCAGGCCGCGATCCTGGCGGCCGACCAGAAGAGCGTCGAGGCCCCGGCGCTTCATTGCGACATCACCGAAGCCGAGGCGATCGGAACCGGGACCGGCGCCCCGGGCCAGAGCGTGCAGGTGAAGCGTCCGCCGATCATCGCCCCGTCCGGCGACGGCCTGGACCTTATCGTCGGCGTCGAGGCCGACAGCGCCGAACTGGCCGACGGCGCGGTGTCGCGCACCCTGGGCGAGAAGAGCTACCGGATCTGGCGCGAGGTGGTCAGCTTCGCCGACGCCGCCCCGACCGACTGCGTCTATCGCGTCGACCGCGCCATGGGCCGCATCCAGTTCGCCCCCGCCGTGGCCGGCGAGGGATCGACGGGGCTGTCGGCGGTTCCGGCCCTGGGGCGAGACATCCGGGCCTGGTATCGCGGCGGCGGCGGCCGGGCCGGCAATGTGGCGATCGGCGCCCTGACCATCTTCAAGACGCCGATCCCCGATCTGACGGTGACCAACCTCGTGCGCGCCGCCGGCGGGGCCGAGGCCGAGAGCATCCAGGCCGCGATGCGTCGCGGCCCGCTGGAACTGACCTCGATGCGCTGCGCGGTCACGGCGCGGGATTTCGAGCGCCTGGCGATCGCGGACCGCGCGGTGGCGCGGGCCAAGGCCTACGCCCAGTCCCAGGTCTGGGCCCACGCGGCGCCCGGGGTGGTCGAGATCCTGCTGGTGCCGGACGTCGACCTCAGCAAGCTGCCCGACGGCGCGGTCACGGCCCAGGCGGTGATCGAACAACGCACCGAGGCGGTCAGGACCCGCGTCCAGAGCGCCGTCGACCAGCGCCGGCCGCTCGGGGTCCAGACGTCGGTGGATTGGGCCAAGGTGCGCCCGGTGTCGGTGGCGGCCCGCGTGGTGGTCAGCCGCGAAGAGGACGCGCCGGCGGTCGAGGCCCGGCTTCGCACCCGGCTCAACAAGCTGTTCTCGCCCCTGCGCGATGAACCGTTCGGCCAGGTCCTGCGCGCGTCCGACGTCTATGAGGCCATGCTGGCCGACCCCAGCGTGCGCTA
This sequence comes from Caulobacter sp. 05L422, assembly GCF_056397765.1. Lineage (NCBI taxonomy): Bacteria > Pseudomonadati > Pseudomonadota > Alphaproteobacteria > Caulobacterales > Caulobacteraceae > Caulobacter > Caulobacter sp. 05L422. The sequence goes on from NZ_JBFTOB010000022.1 coordinate 59,681, forward strand.
TGCCGACCAGCTTCGCCTGACCATCGGCGAGGCGCCGGACCGCGACGTGTCGGACCTGCTGCGCGATCCGCACCAGGCGCGCACCTGGTTCGCCGCAACAAACCAGGGCCTGCACCGCAGCCTGGACGACGGCAACACCTGGGCGGTGGTGTTCAAGGCCGACGGCGATCGTCCGCTCTTCGTGCGCCGCCACGCCGACCGGCCGGGCCTGATGGCCCTGGGCGTCGTCCGCAAGGCCGGCGGCGCCATCCATGTGTCGCGCGACTGCGGCGAAACCTGGAAGACCGAGGCGGCCGTGTTCAACAGCGAGGTGTCCGACGCCGCCTGGATCGACCGGGAAGGCTCGCCGATGTTGCTGATCGCCACGGGGGAAGGCCTTCGCCAGCTCAAGCCGTTCGGCGACGCGGGGCCGTCTCCTGTGGTGGTCGACAAGGCCCGCGACACCAAGGGCTTCTACACCGTGGCTACGTCGGTGTCGTCGGCCGGCGTGGTCCAGGTGGCGGTGGCCGCGCGGGTCAAGGGCGGGGTCTATCTGTCGGCCCTGGGCGGAGTGTCCGACAGCTTCCATCCGATCGGCCTGTCGGGCCAGGACATCCGCAGCCTCACGGTGCAACGCTTCAACGCCCGGGACTTCCTGTGGGCGGCGGCCGCGGCCGAGGCCGGGCAGCAAGGCTCCGGGGCCTTCCGGGTGGAGCTGCGTTCGGGCGGGGCCGACGATCCCGAGGGTTTCAAGCCGTTCAATGTCGGCTGGCAGGGCGGGTCCTGCGAGGGCCTGGCCTTCGCCGACCAGTGGGTGTTCGCGGGATCGAACCGCAGCGGGGTGCTGGCGCTGGACACCACCGTCGCCGCGCCGGCCTGGCGAGCCACGCCGCTCGACGCCGGCCTGCGGGTCCGCGACACCGAGCGGCTGCTACACGTGGTGTCCTGCGTGGCGGCCGCGCCCGTGCCCGGCGGGCAGCCGCTGGTGTTCGCCGGCGGTCCCGTGGGCGTCTACCGCAGCCTCGACGGAGCCCAGCATTTCGCCACGGCCTCGGCCACGGTGTTCACCGACCGCATCCCGCTGCCGCCCAACTGGCTCTATTGCGCCGATCAGCATCACCTTTCGGTGGTGATCGACGACGACACGGGGGCCGGATGATGGATCAGGCCCGCATCGCCCGCCTGCTGCCGGAAACCTACCAGTCGGCCATCGTGCCGAAGAAGCCGCTGGCCGCGACGCTGGAGGTGATGGAGATGCTGCAGGCGCCGGCCGAGAGGGCGCTGGCGACGCTGGACTCGCACATCGATCCGGTGCGCGCGCCGCCGAACTTCGCCCTGATGCTGGCGCGCTGGCTGGACCTGGACCGCTATCTGGACTGGACCGGCGGGCGTCCGGGCGAGGGCGCGCCGCGCTACGCCGCGGGGCTGGGCCGTCTGCGGCTCCTGTGCCTGGAGGCGGCGGAGCTGGCGCGCTGGCGCGGCACCCGCCGGACCCTCGAACGCATCCTGACCGTGGCGACCGGCGTGTCCGGCTACACGGTCGAAGAGAACCCGCCGGGGCCCAAGGGCGTCGCCCGAAGCTTCCACCTGCGCGTCGTCGCCCCGGCGGCCGCGCAGCCCCTGGCCGACTTAGTGCGTCGCATCGTCGACGAAGAGCGTCCCGCCTACACGACCTACGAAATCGAATTTTCCGCAGCCTGATCGCGAGCACGAGGACGAACGCCCATGCCGAGTTTCGAGATTCCGGACGGCCCCACGACCGTTGCCCTGAAGACGGAGGCCGGATTCCACAAGGGGAACGCCGTATTCGGCGTCACCAACAAGACCGGAGAGGGGTTGACCGCTCGGTTCAGCGTGCAGGTCCAGGGCAACGGCAAGGCCGAATGGTATTCGATCCAGGGCGAGCCCGAGCGGCCCGTCGCGTCCGGCGAGACCCAGACGGTCACCGTGGTGGCGAAGATCCCCGCCAACGCGCCGGCGGGGGAGCATCGCATCAAGCTGCGAGCGACCAACGTCAATGATCCCGACAACGACAGCACCGAAAGCGCCGTGTCGACGGTCAAGATCCCCGCCATCGTCAAGCCGCCGGTCAAGAAGAAGCCGTTCCCCTGGTGGATCATCGCGGTCGCCGGCGGGGTGCTGGTGCTGGTGATCGGCGTGATCATCGCCGTCGTCGTGATGGGCGGTGGCCCGAAGGTTCCGAAGGTCATCGGGCTGGACTATCCGGCCGCCGTCGCCGCGCTGAAGAAGGCGGGCTACGAGGCCGGGCCGGAGGTCAAGGAGCCGGCCCCCGACAAGCCTTTGGGCAAGGTGTTCAAGCAGGACCCCGAAGGCGGCAAGAAGGTCAAGCCCGAGGGGATCGTGGTCCAGCTGACGGTCGCCGGCGTGCCGACGGTCGCGGTGCCGAGCGTGATCGGACAGGACTATCCGACGGCCGTCGCCACGCTGGAAAAGAGCGGCTTCAAGGTTGGACCGGCGATCGAGGAGGTCTCCAGCGACCAGCCCCTCGGCCTGGTGTTCAAGCAAGAGCCGGCGGCAGACGCGCAGGCCGATCCGAAGGTGGCCGAGGTCAAGCTGACCGTGGCCGTCGGCGAGACCGTGTCCGTGCCGGCCGTCGCGGGCAAGCCGCTGGTGGCCGCGCAGGCGCTTCTCGAGGATCGCGGGTTCAAGGTCGCCTCGACGGTCGGCAAGGCCTCCGGCCAGCAGCCGGACGCCGTCTTGGTCCAGTATCCGGTCGGCGACACCAAGGCTCCCAAGGGCAGCGTCGTGACGCTGACCGTCGATCCCGGCGTGGTCGTGCCCAACCTGCTCAGCCCGCAGGTCGGCGGGATCGCGGGCATCCAGGCGCTGAAGAACGCCGGGGTTGACGTTGGCTCCATCGGCTCAAGCTGCAGCGGGACGCCCAACATGATCGTCGCCCAAGGCATCGAGCCCAAGACCAAGGTCGCCCTGGGCACGAGGGTGAACATCACGATCGCCAGCGCGACGGCGAACGTCGCGCTGTGTCGGGCGATCGTAGACAGGAACGTCCTGCTCTACAGCAACCAGATGCGAACCGTGAAGACGGTCGCGCCGACGACGACCCTGAGAACCCTGCCCAAGTAACGGCGTACCGCGTCGCGAGCGCGGGGCTCGCGACGCCTTGTCCAACGCAAGGACCAGGACATGCCCAGCTTCGAGATTCCGGACGGACCAACCACCATCGCTCTGAAGAAGGAGGGCGCGTTCCATACCGGAAACGCCGTCTTCGGCGTCACCAACAAGACGGGGGAGGGCCTGACCGCGCGGTTCAGCGTTCAGGTCCAGGGTGGCGGCAAGCCCGAATGGTATCAGGTCCAAGGGGAGCCGGAACGGCCGGTCGCGGCGGGTGAAAACCAGACCGTGACCGTGGTCGCCAAGATCCCGGCCGCGACGCCGCCGGGCCAGCACCGGATCAAGCTGCGGGCGATCAATCTCAACGATCCCGACAACGACAGCACCGACAGCGCGGCGGCGACGGTCACCATCCCCGCCGCCGGCGCCGTGACGCCGCCGGTCAAGAAGCCGTTCCCCTGGTGGATCCTGGCGGTGGCCGCCGGGGTGCTGGTGCTGGTGATCGGGGTGATCATCGCGGTCGTCGTGATCGGCGGCGGCTCCAAGGTCCCCGACGTTGTGGGCCAGCCCTATGCCGAGGCCGCCAAGGCGCTCGAAAAGGCCGGCTACAAGTCCAACAAGCGGATCGACAAGGAAACCGGCGAGAAGCCGCCGGAGACCGTTCTGGACCAGAGGCCGCTGGCCGGGGCCAAGACCAAGAAGACCGAGACCGTCGTCCTCACGGTCGCCGCGCCCATGCCGGTGGTCTTGCCCGAGGAGCCCAAGGAGGAGCCGCCGATCGAGGAACCGGCCGAGGCGGGTTGCGATCCGGTGGTCGGGGCCTGCATCGAGGGCTTCGTCTGGCGCGCCGCGGGTCCGGACGATCGGGTCTGCGTCACGCCGGAATCCCGGTACCTGGCCCGTCTGGAGAATGCCCAGGCCTCGGCCCGCCGCAATCCGAACGGCGGCCCCTACGGCCCGGACACCTGCCTGATGGGCTACGTCTGGCGCGACGGCTTCGCCAACGACCACGTCTGCGTGAGCGGCGAACGGCGCACCGTCGTGGCCCAGGAGAACGCGGCGGGTCCGTCGCGCTATCGCGCCTGCCGGCCGCCGAGGATCATCCCAAGGACGAAGATCATCTCGCCAGCGGGCTAGACGTCAAACCCCGGGGGCTCGCCGGTCGGCGGGTCCCGCAAGGAGTGCAAACGCGATGGGTCGGATTTTCGCTCTCGACGCCGTCCCCGGATCGCCGGGATCGGCGGCCGTGGCTGAGCAGCGTCGATGAAGGTCGTCATCATCATCCTGATCCTGATCGTCATCGGCTTCGTCGTGGCGATCGGCGTGGCGGTCTATCGCGCCACCACCCCGCCCGCGCCCCCCTCGGCCCACGGGCCGCCCACCGGCAGCGACGGCAAGATCGACGAGGACGCGCTGGCGAACTGGGACCCTCCGCCGATGGCCGAGGTCATGGGCAAGCTGACGCGTCCGTTCGCGCCGAAGCTGTTCAAGAAGGCCGTCACGGTCACCGAGCAAACCGGCGCCCTGCCGATCCCGCCGGCCGACAAGAACATGCGCATCGCCCGTCTGCGGCTGATCACGGGGCTGGGGGCCGTCGTGACCTACAGCTGCGAGGAGAGCAATGACGAGGGCAGGGAGGGGGAGACCTGTCCCCAGCCTGTGTGCCTGTGCCACGAGAAGACCGTCCTGAACGAGGACGACGTTGAGGACTGCAAGGAACCCTGGCGCAATGCGCGGGCGGCCGGCGACGGCACGTTCGTTTGCCGTGAGAAGGACGACGACGTCTCGGCCGTCATCTATCGCGACGGCGGCGCGATCGTGGTCAAGCCGATGCGGGAGGAAGCCGTCGAGGTTTCGGTCCGCTGATCGGCGTGGCCTAGACCCGCACCGTCCGGAGCGCCGAGATCATCGCCAGCAGCGATCCGATCAGCAGGACCAGCAGCCAGACGGCCCCGACAATGGCGATGATCAGCGCGCCGACGGCGTCGGTGATGGCGGCCAGGAAGCCAGGCGGGAAGTCGATCAGGAACGCCTGCAGCAGGGTCAAGCCGATCGAGACCGCGGTCAGGATGACGATGCCCTTGTTCTGCAGGAACCGCTCGTGGGCGAGGATCAGCAGGATGGCGAAGGCGATCTTGAGGATCAGGATCAGGCCCAGGGTCGCGGTGGCGGCGCCCGTCGGAAAATCGGCGAACGCGACGAAATAGGCGATCGTGCCGAACGGCACGGCCACCAGCAGGGTGATCATCAGGATCAGCAGGCCCAGGGCCGCCAGGGCCATGACGATCGCGCCCAGCAGGCCGAAGAAGGCGATCACCAGGGTGACGATCCCCTGTATGCGTCCGATCACGCTGCGCGACAGCAGGATGCCCAGGCCCATCAACAGGACGGTGTAGAGCAGCAGGCCGTCCAGCACCGGCAGGTAGCGAATGCCCAGGCCCGGCGTCGAGGCCTCGAAGCCCACCTGGTGCACGGCGTTGATAACGAAGGCCGAGGCGCATTCCACCAGCAGGGCCACCAGCAGGACGAAGCCGGCCAGCCAGAAGAACGGCGCACGCAAACGGTCCATGGGAGAGCCCCGTGTTGAAACGCGAAGTGTGCCCAATCTCCACTATCGCGACAAGGTAAACATCGTGCGTCGTTATGGTTGTGTCTGGGCGGCGCCGCGTTTCAGCGCCGTTGGCGGGCCAGGGCGCGCTCCAGCGCCCGCTGGTTGTAGTCGCCGCCCGAGTGACCCGGCGTGTCGACGCGCCAGAAACCGAAGGTGTTCAGGCCGTACGCCGGTTCGAAAGGCGCTTCCTGGGGGCTCATGAGCTTGTTCTGCAGGCTGTCGAGAATCCGGACATCGCCTTCGGCGAGCCTGACGCCGAGAACGGCGTGGCCGCTGGGCGGGGTGGTCGTCAGCGTCACCCCGACGATCAGATAGACGTCGGTTTCGGAAAAGCCGAGGCGCGTCAGGCCCCAGCGCTTGGTCAGGGCGATGTCCTCGCAGTCGCCGCCGATGACCAGGGTGTTGACCGGCGTGGCCCAGATGTCGTCGCGAAGATAGAGCTCGAAATCCTCGGTCTGCTTGACGTGGTCGTTCACGTAGGCGTTGACCGCCGCCAGTTGATCGACCCGCGACAGCCGGCGCGCCTTCTTGTCGAGGAAGTCGCGATAGGCCTTCACCTGCGGGATGTCGCTGCGCGCGAGCAGCTCGGCCGTGAGGATTTCGGACTGACGCAACGGCTGGGCGCGCCTCAGGATGAAGTCCGGATAGTCGGTCTTGGTGAAGATCAGGTTCGACGCCGCCAGGGCGGGGGAGCCCTGGAGGATCAGCGCCAAGCCGATCGCCATCGCGAGCCCGGTGAGTTTCATCGACAAGAAGCCTCCTGACGCCGCCCGTTGCGATCAGCTAGCCGCCCCCGACGAGCCTTGGACAATCGGGCGTTCCAGCCGTCGTCTCCGGGAAAAGACCTGACCGCCGGGCGGCGCCCGATGAACGGACATCTCGAAGCTTGGCGAATGCAACACCCGCCCGGCTTCCGTGGACGGATGACGTTCAGTGGCCCTCCAACCCTTGCCTAGCTTTGACTGGCGCCTACATGCCTCCTGCCGGCATCCGGCAAGAGGCTGGAATGATCGGCGCGTCGGCCATGAAGATTCCGAAGAAAAAGCAGGGCTTAAGCGTGACTGTATCCACCGCGACGACGGTTTTGGCGTTGCTCGTCGCCGGGGGATTCTCGGCGATCGGGTCGTCCGCGTACGCCCGGAGCGACCTCGAAACACCAATTCCGCTGGTCGCGGCGCCTGATGCGGCCTCCGATTTGGCGCAGACCGCCTACGATCCGCTCGAGGGCTTCAATCGGGGCAGCTACGCCTTCAGCATGGGACTGGACCGCGCGGTGTTCCGACCCGTCGCCCACGGCTACATGGCCGTGGCGCCGACGCCGGTCCGCCACCGGGTCAGCGCCTTCGTCTACAATCTGGGCGAACCCAGCACGTTCGTGAACGACGTCCTGCAGGGCAAGCCCAAGCGGGCCGGCAGGACCACGGCGCGTTTCGCGATCAATTCCACCGTCGGCGTGCTGGGACTGTTCGACGTCGCCGCCGGCATGGGCATCCGGTCCCACGACGCCGACTTCGGCCAGACGTTCGGCCGCTACGGCGTCAAGCCCGGTCCCTATCTCTACGTGCCGGTCCTGGGCCCGCTGAACTTCCGCGACGGGGTCGGCCGGGTGTTCGACTTCTTCACCGATCCGATCGGCCTGGCCGGCCAGGGCTGGACCAGCCCCTTCGGCATCACGCGCCTGGTGACCCAGACGATCGACACCCGCGCCAACGCCGACCTGGCGTTCCGGGCGCTGGACCAGGCGGTCGATCCCTACGCCACCGCCCGCTCGGCCTACGGCCAGCACCGCGAGGCCCTGATCCGCGAGGCGACGGGCGCGGTGCAGGAGCTTCCCGACTTCGACGAGGTCGCGCCGTCGACCGATCCCGCCGCCGCACCGCCATCCGAAATTCCCACGGTTGCGACGGACCCGGCTTCCTCCACGCCCGCGCCCGCGCCCACTGAACCACAATGATTTCCCCGGAAACGCCCATGACCGACGCCCATCCCACCCGCCGCTTCGCCCTGGTCGCCCTGGTGGGCCTCGGCGTTCTGGCGCAAGCCGCCCCGGCCTTGGCCCAGGGTCCGCGCGAGCCGCAGGCCGAGCAATTCGTGCAGACCCGCGCCCAGAGGGTGATCTCGGTCCTTGCCGACAAGAACCAGAGCGTCGCCCAGAAGAAGGCGACCTTCCACCAGGGCATCGACGAACTGGCCGACGTGCCGCGGATCACCAATTTCGTGCTGGGCAAGTACGCCCGCACCATCACGCCGGATCAGCGCCAACGGTTCGCGGCGGCGTTCCGCGTCTACGCCGAAAGCGTCTACCAGAATCGCATCAGCGACTATCACGGCGAGGTCCTGAAGGTGACGGGCTCGACCGTCCGCAAGCCGGGCGACGTGATCGTCAACACCACGATTGCGGGCGGCCAGCTGGGCCAGCCGGTGCAGGTGTCGTGGCGGGTGATGGGCGGCGGGACCGCCTGGAAGGTCGTCGACGTCCAGTTCAAGGGCGTGTGGCTGGCGATCACCCAGCAGCAGGACTTCGTTTCGACCATCGACAACGCCGGCGGCAATATCGACGTGCTGATCAGCCAATTGCAGCGGGACGCCCAGCGTCCCGCGTCGCGCTAACGGGGACCGGAGACTATGGGGTTGCGCGAACAATGGGCCGAGACCCTGATGGGTCTCCTCGTTCTCGTCCTGGCGGCGGGGTTCCTGGTCTATTCGCTGACGGTCGGCGGCGTCGGCCGCAAGCCGGGCGGCTATGAGGTCACGGCGAAGTTCGGCCAGGTCGGCTCGCTGGCGCCGGGCGCGCCCGTCAGCGTGGCCGGCGTCAAGGTCGGCACGGTCTCGCAGATCACGTTGGATCCCAAGAGCTACCTGGCGGTGACCAAGCTCAGCCTTGATCCGGACGTCAAGCTGCCCTCCGACTCCACCGCCAAGATCACCAGCGACAGCCTGCTGGGCGGCGTCCACGTGGCGATCGCCCCCGGCGGCGCGGTCGACGACATCAAGCCGGGCGGCGAGATTGACAACACCCAGGGCGCGGTCGACCTGTTCGGCCTGATCGGTTCGGTGATGCGGCCCCAAGGCGGAGCGGCCGCCGCCGCGCCGGCAGCCGGTGAAGCGCCCGCGGCGAACCCCGCCGCCACGGCTCCGGACACTTACTGAGATGGCCGCGGCCCGCGCGGCGATCCCCGCGATCTTCAAGCCGTTGCGCACCATCGGGCGCTCGACCCTGGGCGCGCTGCAGATGGTCGGCGGGGTCGGGGTCTTCGCCCTGCGCGGCGTGATGGCCGTGTTCAGCCCGCCGTGGTTCCCGATCCAGCTGCTGCGCCAACTGCTGGCCATCGGCTTCTTCTCGCTGCCGGTCGTGGGCCTGACCGCGATCTTCACCGGCGCGGCCCTGGGGCTGAACATCTACACCGGCGGCGGGCGGTTCAACGCCGAGCAGGTGATGCCGCAGATCGTCGCCCTGGGCATCACGCGCGAGCTCGGCCCCGTGTTGGCGGCCCTGATGCTGGCGGGCCGGGTGTCGGCCGCCATCGCCGCTGAGATCGGAGCGATGCGCGCCACCGAGCAGATCGACGCCATGCGAACCCTGTCGACCGATCCGTTCCGCTACCTGGTCGCGCCGCGCCTGCTGGCCGCGACCCTGGTGCTGCCGCTGCTGACCCTGATCGCAGACATCATCGGCGTCGCCGGCGGCTGGCTGGTGGCCGTGCGGATCCTCGACTTCAATTCCGCCGTCTACATCCGCAACACCGCCAACTTCCTGCAGGTCTGGGACGTCGGCTCGGGTCTGATCAAGGCGGCCGTGTTCGGCTTCATCGTGGCCCTCATGGGCTGCTATCACGGCTACCACGCCAAGGGTGGCGCGCGCGGCGTGGGCCGGGCGACCACCCACGCGGTGGTGTCCTCGGCGATCCTGATCTTCGCTTCCGACTACTTCCTCACAACGCTGTTCACCAACGCATGACCGACACGCCAAAACTCGAATGGAAGGGCGTCCGCAAGCGCTTCGACGGTCCGGTCCTGGACGGGCTGGACCTCAGCGTCGCGGCGGGCCGGTCGCTGGTGATCATCGGCGGGTCCGGCCAGGGCAAGTCGGTGACCATCAAGGTCGCCATGGGCCTGGTGCGTCCCGACGCCGGCAAGGTGCTGGTCGACGGCGAGGACCTGATCGGCCCAAGTCTCAAGTGGGGGGGCGGCGCATCCCGGCGCAGGCTGTTCGAACGGATCGGAGTCCTGTTCCAGGGCGCGGCGCTGTTCGACAGCCTGAGCGTCTGGGAGAACGTCGCCTTCCGCCTGATCAACGCCGACGGCGTGCCCCGCAAGGAGGCCAAGGCCCGGGCGATCGAGGCCCTGGGCCGCGTCCACCTGGCCGTCCACGTCGCCGACTCCTATCCGTCAGAACTGTCGGGCGGCATGCAGAAGCGGGTCGGCCTGGCCCGGGCGGTGGTGGCCAATCCCGAGATCATCTTCTTCGATGAGCCGACCACGGGCCTGGACCCGATCACCTCGTCGGCGATCAACGAGCTGATCGTCGAGCAGGTGAGGGGGCTGGGCTGCACGGCGGTGTCGATCACCCACGACCTGGCCTCGGCCCGCACGATCGGCGACGAGATCGCCATGCTCCACGCCGGCAAGATCATCTGGCGCGGCGCGCCGGCCGAGCTGGACCGGACGGACAATCCCTATGTGCGCCAGTTCGTCGACGGGCGCGCGGACGGTCCGATGGCGAGCATGGTCTAGGGCGATGCAGCGCGGCGGGGGGACGGCGTTCGCGGCGCTGGTGCTGAGCGTGGGCTTGGCCGGCGCGGCCCCAACCCAGGCTTGGGCGCAGGACTATGTCCGCGCCGACTGCCGCGCCCAGCTCGATCCGGCCGCCCTGCGCTTCGACACCTCGCTGCACCAGCGCTGGTACAGGCGGTTCTGGACCGGCGAGTGCGACCACTTGCCGATGTGCTTTGCCGGCTCGCCCAACTGGAACGACATCGTCGGCAAGTTGCTGGTGCGCGGCGGTCCGGCCGAGCAGGCCGTCCTGCTGCCCAAGGCCTGCCGGCTGGGCCAGACGATCGGGTTGGAATGGGCGCGCGACAAGAAGGTCCGCCGGATCGACACCCGCGACCTGCACGCCTTCAAGAGCCAGCTGGAGGCCTCCGGCGACGCCTTGCACGGGGTCGAAAAAGTCGAGGCTTCCGTCCGGGCGAAGATGGCGCGCTAGGTAGCGCGACCATCGCTCGAAAAGAGCTTCACCGTAAAAGCGGAACCAAAGATTTTCCCCCGCGTTGGACCCGTTCGGGGGGTCATGGGGACCGGTCTAGGTTGTTGAGAGCGTAAACCGCTTCAAGCGCTCGGACCGTCTTCCCAGTTAGCGCCGCCCACGTAAGATCGAACTGATTTCGACGTGGAGTACTCCTATGCCGGCGGCACAGTCCAAGACGCAACAGCGCGGGCTCGACAACCACCAGCTTCTGGCCGCCTTGCGCGCCTTCCGACGCGGCGACTTCTCGGTGCGGCTGCCGACCGACCTGTCCGGCCTGGACGGTGAACTGGCCGAGGCCTTCAACGACGCCGTCAATCTGAACGATCAAATCAGCAAAGAGTTCGAGCGCCTCGGCGACGTTGTCGGCAAACAGGGCAAGATCAACCATCGTGCTCGTTTGCCAGGCGCCACCGGCTCGTGGGCGGCCAGCGTCGAGGCGGTCAACAACCTGATCACCGACATGGTCCACCCGACCGCCGAAATGGCCCGCGTGATCGGCGCCACCGCCAAGGGCGACCTTAGCCAGACCATGGACCTGGAGAACGAGGAGCGACCCCTGCGCGGCGAGTTCCTGCGCATCGGCAAGGTCGTGAACACCATGGTGGGCCAGCTGGGCTCGTTCGCCTCGGAAGTGACCCGCGTCGCCCGCGAAGTGGGTACGGAAGGCAAGCTGGGCGGCCAGGCCCAGGTGAAGGGCGTGGCCGGCACCTGGAAGGACCTCACCGACAACGTCAACCTGATGGCCGCCAACCTGACCGGCCAGGTCCGCAACATCGCCGAGGTGACCACCGCCGTCGCGAACGGCGACTTGAGCCGCAAGATCACCGTGGACGTGAAGGGCGAGGTGCTGGAGCTGAAGAACACCATCAACACCATGGTGGACCAGCTCAACAGCTTCGCGTCGGAAGTCACCCGCGTGGCCCGCGAAGTGGGTACGGAAGGCAAGCTGGGCGGCCAAGCCAACGTGAAGGGCGTGGCCGGCACCTGGAAGGAACTGACCGACAACGTCAACCTGATGGCCGGCAACCTGACCGGCCAGGTCCGCAACATCGCCGAGGTGACCACCGCCGTGGCCCGCGGCGACCTTTCGCGCAAGATCACCGTGGACGTGAAGGGCGAGGTGCTGGAGCTGAAGAACACCATCAACACCATGGTGGACCAGCTCAACAGCTTCGCCTCGGAAGTGACCCGGGTGGCGCGCGAAGTGGGTACGGAAGGCAAGCTGGGCGGCCAGGCCCGCGTGGAAGGCGTGGCCGGCACCTGGAAGGACCTCACCGACAACGTCAACCTGATGGCCGGCAACCTGACGGGCCAGGTGCGGAACATCGCCGAGGTGACCACCGCCGTCGCCATGGGCGACTTGTCCAAGAAGATCACCGTCGACGTGAAGGGCGAGGTGTTGGAGCTGAAGAACACCATCAACGTCATGGTGGACCAGCTGAACGCCTTCGCCTCGGAAGTGACCCGCGTGGCCCGCGAAGTGGGTACGGAAGGCAAGCTGGGCGGCCAGGCCAACGTCACCGGCGTCGGCGGCACCTGGAAGGAGCTGACCGACAACGTCAACCTGATGGCCGGCAACCTGACGGGCCAGGTGCGGAACATCGCCGAGGTGACCACCGCCGTCGCCATGGGCGACTTGTCCAAGAAGATCACCGTCGACGTGCGCGGCGAAATCCTGGAGCTGAAGAACACCATCAACACCATGGTGGACCAACTGAACTCGTTCTCGTCGGAAGTGACCCGGGTGGCGCGGGAAGTCGGCACCGAAGGCAAGCTCGGCGGCCAGGCGCAGGTGAAGGGCGTGGCCGGCACCTGGAAGGACCTGACCGACAACGTCAACTTCATGGCCGGCAACCTGACCGGCCAGGTGCGAAACATCGCCGAGGTGACCACCGCCGTCGCCAACGGGGACCTTTCCAAGAAGATCACCGTCGACGTGCGCGGCGAGATCCTGGAGCTGAAGAACACCATCAACGTCATGGTGGACCAGCTGAACGGCTTCGCCTCGGAAGTGACCCGCGTGGCCCGCGAAGTCGGCACCGAAGGCAAGCTGGGCGGTCAGGCCCAGGTGAAGGGCGTGGCCGGCACCTGGAAGGAGCTGACCGACAACGTCAACCTGATGGCTGGCAACCTGACGGGCCAGGTTCGTAACATCGCCGAGGTGACCACCGCCGTCGCCATGGGCGACCTGTCCAAGAAGATCACCGTCGACGTGCGCGGCGAAATCCTGGAGCTGAAGAACACCATCAACGTCATGGTGGACCAGCTGAATTCGTTCAGCTCGGAAGTGACCCGCGTGGCGCGGGAAGTCGGCACCGAAGGCAAGCTCGGCGGTCAGGCCCAGGTGAAGGGCGTGGCCGGCACCTGGAAGGACCTCACCGACAACGTCAACTTCATGGCCGCCAACCTGACCGGCCAGGTCCGCAACATCGCCGACGTCACCACCGCCGTCGCCAAGGGCGACCTCTCCAAGAAGATCACCGTCGACGTGAAGGGCGAGATCCTGGAGCTGAAGTCGACCATCAACGTCATGGTGGACCAACTGAACGGCTTCGCCTCGGAAGTGACCCGCGTGGCCCGCGAAGTCGGCACCGAGGGCAAGCTGGGCGGCCAGGCCCAGGTGCCCGGCGTCGCCGGTACGTGGAAGGACCTCACCGACAACGTGAACATGATGGCCGCCAACCTGACCGGCCAGGTTCGCAACATCGCCGACGTCGTGACCGCGGTCGCCCAGGGCAACCTGAAGCGCAAGCTGACCCTGGACGCCAAGGGCGAAATCGCCTCGCTGGCCGACACCATCAACGGCATGATCGAGACCCTGGCCACCTTCGCCGACCAGGTGACCAACGTGGCCCGCGAAGTGGGTTCGGAAGGCAAGCTGGGCGGCCAGGCGCGGGTGCCGGGCGCCGCCGGCCTGTGGCGCGACCTGACCGACAACGTCAACGAACTGGCCGCCAACCTGACCACCCAGGTCCGCGCCATCGCCGAGGTGTCCACCGCCGTGACCAAGGGCGACCTGACCCGGTCGATCACCGTGGAAGCGTCGGGGGAAGTCGCCGCCCTGAAGGACAACATCAACGAGATGATCCGCAATCTGAAGGATCAGACGTTGAAGAACACCGAGCAGGACTGGCTGAAGACCAACCTGGCCCGGTTCAGCCGCATGCTGCAGGGCGAGCGCGACCTGTCGACCGTGTCGAACCTGGTGCTGTCGGAACTGGCCCCGCTGATCAACGCCCAGCACGGGGTGTTCTACGTCTCCGACCACGACGTGAACGGCGAGCCGGTGCTGAACCTGGCCGCCAGCTACGCGTCGAACCCCGGCGACCGGCCGCCGGCTCGCCTGCGCCAGCGTGAAGGCCTGATCGGGCAATGCGCGGCCGAGCGCCAGCGCATCCTGCTGACCAACGTCCCGTCCGAGTACATCAAGATCAGCTCGGGCCTGGGCGAGGCCGCGCCGCAGAACATCATCGTCCTGCCCGCCCTGTTCGAGGGCGAGCTGAAGGCGGTGATCGAGCTGGCCACCTTCGGGGCCTTCAATGAGACCCAGCAGGCCTTCCTCGACCAGCTGATGGAATCCATCGGCATCGTGCTGTCGACCATCGCCGCCAACATGCGGACCGAAGGCCTGCTCGAACAGTCCCAGCTGCTGACCTCCGAGCTCCAGGCTCAGCAGGAGGAACTGAAGAAGACCAACGACCGCCTGGAACTGCAGGCCGCCAGCTTGCGCCAATCCGAAGAGCTGCTGCGCTCCAAGCAGGACGAACTGCAGCAGACCAACGCCGAGCTGGAGGACAAGGCGGTCCTGCTGTCGGCCCAGAACAAGCAGGTGGAAGCCAAGAACACCGAGGTCGAGCAGGCCAAGGCGGCGCTGGAGGAAAAGGCCGAACAGCTGGCCCTGACGTCCAAGTACAAGTCCGAATTCCTGGCCAACATGAGCCACGAGCTGCGCACGCCGCTCAACAGCCTGCTGATCCTGTCCAAGATGCTCAGCGAGAACTCGCAGGGCAATCTGAGCGCCAAGCAGGTGGAGTTCGCCCGCAACATCCACAGCGCCGGCGCCGACCTGCTGGGCCTGATCAACGACATCCTGGACCTGTCGAAGATCGAGAGCGGCACGGTCACCCTCGACATCGGCGAGATGTCGTTCGCCTCGCTGCGCGATCAGACCGACCGCACGTTCTCGCAGCTGGCCCAGGACAAGAAGCTGGACTTCTTCGTCAGCATCGACCCGGCCCTGCCGCGCTCGATGTACACCGACGACAAGCGCCTGCAGCAGGTGATCAAGAACCTGCTGTCCAATGCCTTCAAGTTCACCCAGACCGGTTCGGTGCGCCTGACCATCGCCCGCGCCGAGGACGGTTGGGCCAGCGGCAACGACCACCTCAACAAGGCCGGCCAGGTGCTGGCCTTCTCGGTCGAGGACACCGGCATCGGCATCCCCGAGGACAAGCAGCGGATCATCTTCGAGGCCTTCCAGCAGGCCGACGGCACCACCAGCCGCAAGTACGGCGGCACGGGCCTGGGCCTGTCGATCAGCCGCGAGATCACCCGCCTGCTGGGCGGCGAGCTGCGGGTCGTCTCGACGCCGGGCCAGGGCAGCATCTTCACCCTGTACCTGCCGCTGAACTTCAGCCCGGCCGCCCAGCCCCAGTCGTCGCAGCCGCTGCGTCCCGCCACCTCGCCGGTCCAGACCTTCCGCCTGTCGACGATGGAGACCGGGTCGGTCGAACCCGCCGAGACCGTGGCCGACGACCGCGAGCAGATCGAACCCGGCGACGCCGTGGTGCTGATCGTCGAGGACGACACCCGCTTCGCCTCGATCCTGCTGTCGCTGGTGCGCGACGGCGGCTTCAAGGGGGTGGTCACCGGTGAAGGCTCGGCCGTGCCGTCCCTGGCCCGGCGCTTCACGCCCGACGCCATCATGCTGGACATCGGCCTGCCCGACATGGACGGTTTGGCCTTGCTGGACCTGCTCAAGCGCACGCCCGACACCCGCCACATCCCGGTGCAGGTGATCTCTGCCGACGACCATGGCGGCCTGGGCCTGTCGATGGGCGCCTTCGGCTTCACCAGCAAGCCGGTGGAGCGCGAAGCGGTCGCCTCGACGCTGGAGAAGGTCAAGAAACTGGTCGCCGAGACCGGTCGCGCCCCGATCCTGGTCGGCGGGCCGGGCCAGGCCGCCGATACGCTGCGCGACACCATCGGCGCCGTGGAGGTCGTGCCGGCCTTGTCGGACCTGCCGGACGAGGCCTTCACGGGCGAGGGCGGCTGCCTGGTGATCGACGTCGGTCCAGGCCCTGTCGGTCCGTTCATCGACATCCTCAAGCAGCGCGGCGCCGTTTCGGGCGTGGCGGTGCTCTATGCGCCCGACGATCTGGACCCCGAGGATGATCGCCGGCTGCGTCTGGCGGTGTTCTCCGGCCTGGCGCGTCTGGCTCGCACGCCCGAGCAACTGATCGACCACGTCACCATGTCGCTGCACGCGCCGTTGGAGCGCCTGTCCACGCCGGCCAAGGCGATGATCGCCCACAGCCGCCACGCGGACGCCGTCCTGACGGGCCTGACCGCGGTGGTGATCGACGACGACATCCGCAACATCTTCTCGCTGGCAAGCGCCCTGGAGGAGTACGGGATCGAACTTCGCTACGCCGAAAGCGGCCGAGAAGGATTGGAGTTGCTCGACAGCCTGCCTGCGGTGGATATGGTGCTGGTCGACATCATGATGCCCGACATGGACGGGTACGAGACCATGCGCGAAATCCGGGCCCGATCGCGGTTCTCCGACCTGCCGGTGATCGCCGTCACCGCCAAGGCGATGAAGGGCGACCGCCAGAAGTGCATCCAGGCCGGCGCTTCGGACTATGTGTCCAAGCCCGTGGATATCGACCAGCTGATCTCGGTCCTGCGGGTTTCGGTGCAGCGCACCGACGCCCAGCGCCTGGCCGGCGACAATGTCATCACCATCCACAGCACCGCCGCCGCGCAATGACGGTACCCGCGGTAAAGCATCAGGCGGTCCCACCGCCCGAGGACAGACCCAGGACGAAGATCCTCATCGTCGACGACGATGAGCGCAACGCCTTCGCCGCGATCCAGGCGTTGGAGACCCTCGATCAGGAACTGGTGGTCGCCCGGTCGGGCGAGGAGGCCCTGCGTCACCTGCTGACCGACGACTTCGCGGTGATCCTGCTCGATCTGCACATGCCGGGCATGGACGGCTACGAGACGGCCGAACTGATCCGCCAGCGCCGCCGCAATCGCGACGTGCCCATCGTGTTCCTGACGGCGGTGTTTCGCGACGAGGCCCATATCTTCAAGGCCTATTCGGCCGGGGCCGTCGACGTGGTGTTCAAGCCGGTCGACCCGTTCATCCTGCGGTCCAAGGTGCAGGTGCTGGTCGACCTGCACATCAAGACCCTCGAGCTGGAGCAGCAGTCGGAGAGCCGGCGTCTGCTGATCGAGGAGAACGCCCGGATCCACGCCGAGAAGTTGGCCGCCGAACGGGCCCTGCGCCGCACCCAGGAGCGCCAGGAGGCGATCCTTCGCGCGCTGCCGGTGGTCTTCCATTCGCGCACGGCGGACTCCCCCTACGAGCCGCTGTTCGTCGGCGGCAACGTCATGGAGCTGACAGGCTTCTCGGCCGAGGATTTCCTGGCCACGGCCGAGTTCGGCATCAGCCGCGTTCACCCCGACGACGTCGACATCGTCGTGCGCGCCCAGGCCGAGGCCCGAAAGTCCGGCGTCTACAGCTGCGAATACCGGTGGCAATGCGCCGACGGGACCTACCGTTCGCTGATCGACCAGGGCGTGCTGGCCATGGACGAGGAGAGCGGGCGGCAGGTGGTGCTCGGCACGCTGCTGGACAACACCGAACGCCGCGGGCTGGAGGAGCAACTGAGCCACGCCCGCAAGATGGAGGCGGTGGGCCAGCTGACCGGCGGCGTCGCCCACGACTTCAACAACCTGCTGACCGTGGTCCTGGGCAATATCGAGCTGATCAAGCGCCGGACCGGCGAGCAGCACGAGCTGTCCCGGCAGATCGAGGCCGTGCGCCTAGCGGCCGAGAAAGGCGGGGCCCTGACCCGCCAGTTGCTGGCGTTCTCGCGTCGCCAGCGCCTGAACCCGCTGACCGTCGATCTCAACGTGCTGATCTCGGACTTCGCGCCGCTGCTGCGCCAGGCGGTCGGCGAGGCGGTGAGCATCGATCTCAGCCTGGCGACCGAGCCGCTGCCGGCCCACCTCGACGCCGCCCAGTTCGAGAGCGCCCTGCTGAACCTGGCGGTCAACGCCCGCGACGCGATGGAGGGCGGCGGCGTGCTGTCGGTCGTGACCAAGACGGTCGGCGGGGACGAGCCCAAGGTCCTGGTGGTCGTGCGCGACACCGGCCAGGGCATGGACGCCGACGTGGCCTCGCGCATCTTCGAGCCGTTCTTCACGACCAAGGAGATCGGCAAGGGGTCGGGGCTGGGTCTGTCGCAAGTCTATGGCTTCGTGCGTCAGTCCGGCGGCGAGGTCTCGGTGAGCAGCGCGCCGGGGAAGGGCGCGGTGTTCGAGATCTATCTGCCGCTCAGCCAGGCGGCGCTAAGCCAGCGCGGGGTCAGCGACGAGACCCCCGAAGCCATTCGTGGGACGGAACGCGTGCTGGTGGTCGAGGACGACCCCGCCGTCCTGGCCATGGCGGTCGAGACGCTGGAGGGCCTGGGTTATCAGGTGACCACGGCCGACAGCGCCGCGGCCGCGATGAAGCGCCTGAAGAGCCGCAAGGCGTTCGACCTGCTGTTTTCCGATGTGGTCATGCCCGGCGGCGTCAACGGCGTCGAACTGGCCCACGCCGCGCTCAAGGAGCGCCCTGGTCTGAAGGTGCTGCTGACCTCCGGCTATGTGGGCGACGAGGCGGCGTCCTGGGCCAACGAATTCCCGATGATCGACAAGCCCTATCTGGGTCCGGCCCTGGCGGCCAAGATCCGCGCGGTGCTGGACGCCGAGGCTCCGGCGACCGAACCGGCCAAGGTGCGACAGGGATAGGGGCCAAGCTTTTGGCGCGCGGTCACTTGTCGCCGCGCCCGTCGGGACCATCTGACAAGCTCGGCCGCGTCGGTATGGACGGCCTTTTTGCTTTCGGAGCCGATCATGACCGATCTCTCAGCCTTCCCGATCACCCAGCGCTGGCCCGCCCAGCATCCCGACCGGCTGCAGCTCTACAGCCTGCCCACGCCGAACGGGGTCAAGGTGTCGATCATGCTGGAGGAGACCGGCCTGCCGTATGAGCCGCACACCATCGACATCGGCAAGAACGAGACCTGGGGACCGGAATTCCTGTCGCTGAACCCCAACGGCAAGATCCCCGCCATCATCGACCCGGATGGTCCGGGCGGTAAGCCCCTGGGCCTGTTCGAGTCCGGCGCGATCCTGGTCTATCTGGCGGAAAAGACCGGCAAGTTCCTGCCCAAGGACCCCGCCCGCCGCTATGAGACCCTGGCCTGGGTGTTCTTCCAGATGGCCGCGATCGGCCCGATGTTCGGCCAGGTCGGCTTCTTCCACAAGTTCGCCGGCCGCGAATACGAGGACAAGCGTCCGCGCGATCGCTACGTCGCCGAGTCCAAGCGCCTGCTGGGCGTGCTGGAGACGCGCCTGGCCGACCGCGACTGGATCATGGGCGACGAGTACACGATCGCCGACATCGCCACCCTGGGCTGGGTGCGGAACATCAACGGCTTCTACGAGGCCGGCGAACTGGTCGACTACGGCAGCCTCAAGCACGTGCCCGCCTGGCTGGAGCGCGGCCTGGCGCGTCCGGCCGTCCAGCGCGGCCTGGAGATCCCCAAGCGCCCCTAAAGCGCGCCTGGTCACCGCGCCGGTTTCGGCCGGCGTGGTGGTTGCCCGCGCTCGATTGTCGCGGTCAGCCTTAACGGCTTTTGCGGACCTTTCGGGCCATGTTGCCGCGTCGGAGGTCCAGATGAACCACAACGAAGCGAGGCGACTCCGGGCGCTCCAGAGCTACGGCGTCCTCGATACGTCGCCTGATGTCGCTTTCGACCGCGTCACCCAGCTGGCCTGCGACCTGTTCGACGCGCCCATCGCCCTGGTTTCGCTGATCGACGAGACGCGGCAGTGGTTCAAGTCCCGCCAGGGTCTGGAGCCCTGCTCGACGGCGCGGGAATACGCCTTCTGCAGCCATGCCATCGAGATGGGCCCCGACGCGGTGATGATCGTCGAGGACGCGACGCTCGACCCGCGCTTCGTCGCCAATCCGCTGGTCGTCGGCGAACTGGGAATCCGTTTCTACGTCGGCGCCGTGCTGACCTCGCCGGAAGGCTACAATCTCGGCACGCTCTGCGTCATTGACACCCAGCCCCGCCCGCGGCCCACCGATCGTGACCTGAACCGCCTGCGAACCCTGGCGCGCATCGTCGTCGACGAACTGGAGCGGATGCGCCTCAGCCGCGTGGGCGGCGAACAGGCTCGCCTGCTGGCGCTGGCCGAGACCATGTCGGGCGTCGCCCATTGGCGTTACGACCTCGTCGGCCGCGAACTCTTCTGGTCGGACCTGGTCTACGACATCTATGGCGTTGATCGCCGAACCTACGATCCCAACCTCGATGACGGCCTGCAGGTCTACCATCCCGACGACCGCGACATGGTCGCCGCCCAGCTGCTGCAGGCGATCGCCACAAAGGGGGCGTTCAGCTTCCAGGCCCGGATGATCCGCCCTGACGGGGAAACTCGGATCGTCCAGTCCAAGGCAGGCTGCGAACTGGACGAGCACGGCGAGGTCGTCGCGCTGATCGGCCTGTTCCAGGACGTCACCGACCAGGTCCGCAATCTCGAAAACCTGACCGCCAGCGAGGCGCGCTACAGGCTTCTGGCCGAAAACACCTCCGACGTCATCGTCCGTTGCGCCCTGGACGGGGCTCTGCTGTACGTGTCGCCCGCTTGCCGAGCGTGGGGTTATGAACCCGAAGAGCTAATCGGCACGACCGCCGATCGTCTGGTCCATCCCGAGGACCTCGACCGCTTCCTGGTCAATTCCGCTCAGCTCTACGCCGGCGAGCCGCCCGACCCTTCTATCAACCGCGAGCACCGCTATCGGGCGGGCGACGGTCGCTGGATATGGCTCGAAGGCAATCCCCACATCGTTCGCGACGCCGAGGGCCGGGCCACCGAGATCGTCAATGTGTTCCGGGACGTCACCGAGCGCCGAGAACTCCAGGAACGCGCCGAGCGCATGGCGCGCCTGAGCGCCCTGGCCGAGGAAGTGGTGGGCATCGGGTACTGGCGGGTCGACCTGGCGACCGGCGAGGCCAACTGGTCGCCGCACGTCGCGACGATTTATGGCCTGGACCCCGATTCCGAGCTCCGACTGGACCAGTTCCTCGCGGCGGTGCATCCCGAAGACCGTCCGGCCCAACAGGTCCGGCTCAAACGAGCGCGCGAGGAGGGGATCGGCTGGAAGCTGGCCGTGACCCGCATCGTGCTGCCTGACGGCCGACTGCGCTACCTCGAAGGCCACGGCTATTGCGAACGCGATGCGGCCGGGCAGGTGATCGCGCTGTTCGGCGCCGTCATCGACATCACGGCGAAAGTCACGGCCGAAATCTCGCGCGCCGAAGACGAAGCTCGCTATCGCGCGATGTCCGAGCGCGTGCTGCTGGCCACCGAGGCCGGCCAGATCGGCGTCTGGGAGTGGAACGTCGAAACCAACGCGGTGACTTGGGACGACCGTATGTACGCCCTGTACGGCGTAACCCCCGGCGAACCCATGGACGTCGACCGGTTCATAGCCTGCCTGCATCCCGCCGATCGCGCCGACGAGCACGCGCGAAACCGGGCCGCCGTAGCGGGCGAGACGCCCTACGACACCGAGTTCAGGATCGTGCGCTCCAACGGGGAAGTGCGGTCCGTTCGGGCCCAGGCGACGATCCTGCGCGGTGAGGACGGCGCGCCGGTCCGGCTGGTGGGCGTCAACTGGGACGTCACCGCCGTGCGCGATCTGGAACGCTCGTTGCGGGCCAGCGAGGATAGGGCCCGCAACGTGATCGCCAGCGCCCACCAGGCCATCGTCACCGCCGACGAAGCGGGGCGGATCACGGGCTGGAACCGTCATGCCGAGCTGACCTTCGGTTGGAGCACGACCGAGGCGGTCGGCGCCGATCTGGCGATGATCCTGCCCGCGGGCCACGCCGGCGTGGCGGCCTTCCTGGGCGGCGGCTTCGGCGACGACATCGACCAGCGTGTCGAGACCATCGCCCGCCGCAAGGACGGCGTCGAGTTCGCGATCGAGCTGGCGGTCAGCGCGGTGCGCGACGCGGCGGGCTGGGAGTTGACCGCGCTGATGCACGACATCAGCGAGCGCAAGGCGCAGCTGGAGCTGTTCGAGAACGCTTTCGAGCACGCCGCGATCGGCGAGTGCCTGGTCGGGCTCGACGGGTCGTTCCTGAAGGTCAATCCGACGCTATGCGAGATGGTCGGCTACAGCCGCGAGGAACTGCTGGCCCTGGACTTCCAGGCCATCACCCACCCGGACGACCTGGATGCCGACCTCAGCCTGGTGACCGACCTCTACAACGGGCTGATCTCGACCTACCGGATGGACAAGCGGTACATCCGCAAGGACGGCGCGATCATCTGGATCCAGCTGTCGGTGTCGCGGGTCGACAATCCCGACGGTTCGCCCCGCTATTTCATCTCGCAGATCGAGGACCTGACCGCCCGGCGCGAGGCCGAGGCCGCGCTGAAGGACAGCGAGGCCCGCTACCGGCTGATGGCGGAAAACACCACCGACATGATCATCACCGCCGATCTGGGCGGACGGGTCACGTTCGTCGCCGCGTCGTGCCACGCTTTGCTGGGCTATGGGCCGGACGAGGTGGTCGGCCACAGCGCGCTGGATCTGGCCTATCCGGAGGATCGCCTGAGGGTGCGCCGGATCTATCGCAACCTGACCAAGGGCAAGCCGTCCGAGCGGGTGCGCTGGCGGGTGCCGCACAAGTCGGCCGAGCGGGATGTCTGGCTGGAATCGAACCCGTCGCTGCTGCGCGACCCGGCGACCGATGCACCGACTGGATTCCTCGATGTGATCCGCGACGTGACCGACCAGGTCGTTCAGGAAGGCGCGCTGGCCGCCGCCCGAGCCGCCGCCGAGGCGGCCGCGACGGTGAAGGGCGAGTTCATGGCCAATATGAGCCACGAGATCCGCACCCCCCTCACGGCGGTCATCGGCTTCTCCGGGCTGCTGGCCCAGCGGCCCGACCTGGACGAGGTGTCCCAGCGGTACGTGCAGCGGGTGTCGAGCGCCGGTCAGGCGCTGCTGGCGATCGTCAACGACGTGCTCGATTTCTCCAAGCTCGAGGCGGGTCAGGTCGAGATCACGCCGCGCGCGGTCTCGCCGCTGGCGGTGGCCCAGGACGCCCTGGCGCTGTTCGCGCCCCAGGCCGACGCCAAGGGGCTGTGGCTGGAGTGCCAGGCCGAAGGCGACCTGCCCGAGCGGGTGATGATCGATCCGGACCGTGTCCGCCAGGTGCTGCTCAATCTGGTGGGCAACGCGGTCAAGTTCACCGAGCAGGGGGCCGTGCGGCTGTTCGTCAGCTACGACGCCGGCGCGGCGACGCTGCGCATGCGGGTCGAGGACACCGGCGAGGGCATGAGCGTCGAGCAGCAGATCAAGCTCTTCCAGCGCTTCTCGCAGGTCGACGCCTCTTCGACCCGCAAGCACGGCGGGACCGGCCTGGGCCTGGCGATCTGCAAGGGTCTGACCGAGGCCATGGGCGGCGGCATCGCGGTGACCAGCGTCCCAGGCGAGGGGACGGAGTTCACCTTCCATATCCTGGCCGAACAGGCGGCCGGCCTGGCCGGCGAGCTTCCCGCGCTCGGGCCCGCGCCGGCGGCCGACGTCCACCGTCTGGACGGGGTTCGCGTGCTGGTGGTCGACGACAACTTCGTCAATCGCGAACTGGCCCGCACCGTGCTGGAGCACATGGGCGCCGAGGTGGCCGAGGCCGCCGGCGGCCGCGCCGCGATCGAGGCCGCTGCCGTCGAGCCGTTCGACTGCATCCTGATGGACCTGCGGATGCCCGGGGTTTCCGGGACCGACGCCCTTTGCGAGATCCGCGATACGCCCGGCCCCAACCAGGACGTCCCGATCCTGGCCTTCACGGCGGATGCGGACCACAGCCTCCTGGGCCCGGACCACGGCTTCGACGGCCTGGTGTCCAAGCCCATCATGGCGGCGGACCTGGTCGAGGTCGTGGATCGGTGCACGCGCTGGAACGGCGCTCCCGACGACGTCGATCCCCTCGACCTCGCGGAGGCGTGAGGTGGGGCGCACGCGCATCCTGATCGTCGAGGATGATCCGATCATCCTCGACCTGATCACCACCCGTCTCGATATCGCGGGCTACGACACTTATTTCGCCCGCGACGGCTTCGAGGGCCTCTCGCGCCTGCACGAACTGCGGCCCTCGGCCTTGGTGCTGGACCTCAACATGCCTCGGCTCGACGGCTTTGGCCTGCTGCGCAAGATGCGGCTGGAGGGGCTCAACACGCCGACCATGGTGCTGACGGCCCGCAATCAGCCCGACGACGTCCAGCAGGCCATCACCCTGGGCGCCCGGGACTTCCTGGCCAAGCCGTTCAAGGACGATCAGCTGTTGCAGC
The DNA here is from genome assembly GCF_056397765.1 of Caulobacter sp. 05L422. Lineage (NCBI taxonomy): Bacteria > Pseudomonadati > Pseudomonadota > Alphaproteobacteria > Caulobacterales > Caulobacteraceae > Caulobacter > Caulobacter sp. 05L422. Next base: position 84,268 of record NZ_JBFTOB010000022.1, read on the forward strand.
GGGTCGGCCGACTGCTGCGCAAGGCGCCGTCGAGGCCCGCCAAGGCGGCGCCCGAGGCCGAAAGTCCGCCGGTGGTCCACCTGCCGATCGACGACGGGCCGGAGCCCTTCCTGCTCTGAGCGGACGGCGGCGGTCGAGGTTCTTCGACCTGCGTTCACTTTTTATTCCCGGCGCCGCTTGAACCCGGCGGGGGGAACACTCAAGTTGCTTATTCGTTGAGCTCATCGGGCGGCGGCAAGCTCCCGACGCAGGGCCGCAGGAGAGCGCATGAGTCCCGACGACACCCCCGCACGGGAGGCCACAGAGGCCCGCGCCATCGCCCTTGTGGATCGCTATCTGGCGGTCCGGCGACGCACCGAAGCCCTGGCCAAGCCCCTCTCGCCCGAGGACCAGGGCGCGCAGTCGATGCCGGACGCCAGTCCGGTCAAATGGCACCGGGGCCATACCGCCTGGTTCTTCGAGACCTTCCTGCTGACGCCGTTCCTGCCGGGCTATCGGGTGTTCGATCCGGCCTTCGCCTATCTGTTCAATTCCTATTACGAGGCCGTGGGGCCTCGCCAGCCGCGGCCCTTGCGCGGCCTGATCACCCGGCCGTCGGCCGACGAGGTCGGGGCCTATCGCGCCCATGTCGACGCCGCCATGATCCGCCTGCTGACCACATCGCCGACCGCCGAGGTCATCGAGCGCCTGGACCTGGGCCTGGCCCATGAGGAGCAGCACCAGGAGCTGATCCTGATGGACCTGCTGCACTTGTTCGCCCAGTCGCCCCTGCAGCCGGCCTATCGCGATGCGGCGCCGCCGGAGCGCCCGGTCGCCGCCGCGATCCGCTATCTCGCCTTCGAGGGCGGGCTGGCCGAGATCGGCGACGAGGGTCCCGCCTTCGCCTTCGACAACGAGCGGCCGCGCCACAAGGTCTATCTGGAGCCCTACCGCCTGGCCGACCGGCTGGTGACCAACGGCGAGTGGCTGGCCTTCATCGAGGACGGCGGCTATCGCCGGGCCGACCTCTGGCTTTCGGACGGCTGGGCCGCCGTAAACGAACAGGCCTGGGAAGCGCCGCTCTACTGGCGGCAAGAGGACGACGGCGCCTGGTCGGTCATGACCCTTTCGGGCCGGCGTCCGATCGATCCCCACGCGCCTGTGGGTCACGTCAGCTACTACGAGGCCGCCGCCTTCGCCGCCTGGTCCGGCCGCCGCTTGCCGACCGAGGCCGAGTGGGAGGCCGCCGTCACGGCTCCGGAAGGGCGGGGGCTGCGCCAGACGTCCGACGAGGCCTGGCAATGGACCGCCAGCCCCTATGTCGCCTATCCGGGCTTCAGGCCGGGCGCGGGCGCGCTTGGCGAGTACAACGGCAAGTTCATGATCAACCAGATGGTCCTGCGGGGCGGGGCGGCCGAGACGCCGCCCGGTCATGCGCGGCCGTCGTATCGCAATTTCTTCCATCCAGCCCAGCGTTGGGCGTTTACGGGGGTTCGCTTGGCCGACGACATGAGCGTGCTGGACCGCGAGACGGCGACACCGACCTCGACGTTCCTGGACGATGCGCTGGCGGGCCTGACGGCCGAGCGCAAGACGCTGCCGGCCAAGTACTTCTACGACGCCGAGGGCTCGCGCCTGTTCGAGGCGATCTGCGAGCTGCCGGAATACTATCCCACCCGCACCGAAACGGCGCTGCTGCGCCGGATCGCGCCCGAGATCGCCGCCCGTGTGATGGAGGGCGCGGCCCTGGTCGAGTTCGGCAGCGGCGCCAGCACCAAGACCCGGCTCCTGCTGGACGCCATGCCGCAACTGGCCGTCTACGTCCCGATCGACATCAGCCAGTCGGCGCTGGACGAGGCGAGCGAGGCGCTTCGCCGCGACTATCCGGGCTTGATCGTCGCGCCGCTGGTGGACGACTTCACCCGCGCGGTCCGGCTGCCCGCGGCGGCGCGGGGACGGCCGGTGACCGGCTTCTTCCCGGGCTCGACGATCGGCAACTTCGCGCCGGCCGAGGCCGAGGAGTTCCTGCGCGGCGCCCATGAGCTGCTGGGCGATGGCGCCATGTTCGTGGTCGGGGTGGATATCGCCAAGAGCCCGGACGTCCTGGTGCCCGCCTATGACGACGCCCAGGGCGTGACGGCGGCGTTCAACAAGAACGTGCTGGCGCGGATCAACAAGGAGCTGGGCGGCGACTTCAACCTGGAAGCCTTTGACCATCGGGCGATCTGGAACGCCGACGAAAGCCGCATGGAAATGCATCTGGTCAGCCGCATCGAGCAGACAGCGCGACTGGCGGGCCGCGAAATCCGCTTCGAGGCCGGTGAGACGATCCACACCGAGAACTCTTACAAATACACCCCGGAGATGTTCGTGGAGCTGGCCCGCCGCGCGGGCTGGAAGGTCGCGGCGCGCTGGATCAGCGACAGCCCGAGCTTCGGCGTCTTCGCCCTGGCCGGCTGAGGCGGGCGGCGGTCAAGTCCAGAGCGGCCGCGGCCCCCGGACCCTCGAAAGGGCCGGGGCCGCGGCGCGCTTCATGTCAGGCGTCGCGCCCGGGCATACGCCCGCCGCCACGCGACGAGGAGCCTCCCTTGCGGCCCGCATTGGCCGCGAGGTCGCGATCCTTGGCGAAGCTGCGCTTTTCACTGGGAACACTGGCGCCCCCTTTACGCGCGATCTCGCGGCGACGTTCGGGGTCCATGGCGGCGAAGCCTCGGCGGCCGCGGGGCCGTTCGGTGTCGAGGTCCATAGGTTGCTCCTAATCGGGACTGGTCACGGGGGGGAACGGCGTGGCTGAACGGTCATAGGGCCGGTCGTCGCCCGGTTGCACCGGCGGCTCGCGCATCGGCTCTTCGTCGGGCGTGGCGCCCGGGTCGTAGTCGGGTTGCGTGGGCTCGATCGGCGGCGGAGCGTCGGGGTCCGTCATGGCGTCCTTCCATGGTTCCAGTGAAGTAACCGGTGAAGTCGCGTTCGGTTCACCCAACAGGCGAGACAAAATTGCAGAGTTTGGTGTTAAGCCTCACGGGAGCAAGGCGAACGGCATGACCAAGGCCACACCGAAAAAACCTGAAAGCGCAGCAATATCGCGCCATTGGCGGCTATGGGCGGCCGGCTTGGCGGGCCTTTTCGGCTGGCTCGCGGCGCGTCATTTAAATGCTCCGGTCAGCACGCATATATTGATCGGCTGGGACGTTTGCGCGCTGCTCTACGTGACGACCACGTGGCATCTCTTTCTGACGGCCGACGAGGCCGAGGTCCGTCGGCGGGCCGCCGCCGAGGACGAGAAGCCGTCGCAGATTCTGCTGATCATACTGGCCGCGATCCTGTCGAGCCTGGCCGCGGTGGTGGCCGCCATGCTGCATGCGAAGTCGGCGGGGCCGGAAATCCAGGCGATCACCGCCGCCTGCGCGGGGGTGACCCTGGTGTTGTCCTGGGTGGTTCTGCACTCGGTGTTCACGCTGCACTACGCCCATCGCCACTTCGGCGACGGAACGGACAAGCCCGGCTTCCTGTTCCCCGGCGAGCCGGCCAGCACCTATCTGGACTTCGTCTACCTGGCCTTCAGCATCGGGGCGACGTTCCAGGTTTCGGACAACAACGTGCTGACGGCCAAGCTGCGCAACCTCGTCACCGCCCAGGCGGTCTGCGCCTATTTCTACAACACCGCCGTCCTGGCCCTGGGGATCAATATCATCGCCGGGCTGGTGAGCTAGGGCGCGGACCTTCCAGGCGGGCCTGGAGCGGGGTCTGCGGCAGGTCGGCCAGCCGCAGCTTGCCGTCGCCGTCGGTGTCGAGCAGGGCGAAGCGGGCCTTGGCCGCCTTGGCCGCCTCGGCGCGGGTGATGCGGCGGTCGAAGTCGCCGTCGGACGCCATCACGGGCTCGGGTTCGGGCAGCAGGCTGTAGGGCGTGGCGCCTTGCAGCATGCCGCCCATCGGGCTTCCGCCGCCGCGCTTGCCGCCGCCGCCGGGAGGACCTCCGCCGCCGCCGCGTCGTCCGCCGCCGCCGTGACCGCCTTGTCCGCGCGGGCCGCCCTGGCCGCGCATGCCGGGGCCTTCACCGCCGCCCTGGAAACCCTGCAGGATCTCGGGCGCGACCTGGGTCTCGTAGGCCGAGACCTCGAAACCGTCGATCACCCCGCTGTGGTCGCCGTCGATCCTGTCGAAGAACCGCAAGGCGTCGGCGACGAACTCGTCGCGTGTCAGGGCGCCGTCATGGTCGGCGTCGGCGCCGGCGAACCAGGCGGCGATGGGGTAGGGCGCGCCGGGTTCGGCGCGGAACGGCTCGCCCGCCGGGCTGATGAACAGGCTGCGGCGCGGCTGGCGCGGCGGACCGCCTTCCTCGCCCTCGCCCGGCGGTCGGTCGCGCGGCGCCTTACCCCAGTCGCCGCGCGGGCCGTCTTGCGGCGGGCCGGACGCGCAGGCGCCCAGGCACAGGGCGGCGAACATCAGGATGCAGGTGGCGCGCAGGCTGGCCAGGCTGGGGAGGGCGGGAATTTGCATCCCTTGATCAAGCCCGCCGGCATGTCGTGCGTATGGCGCAGCTTTTGCGGGCCCGCAACAAATGGGCGGGTTCCTTATCCGTTGCGTATCCGGGACCTAGAACGGCAGTTCGACCCGGGCGCGCAGCCCGCCTTCGGGACGGTTGTGCAGGGTGACGTCGCCGCCGTGGGCGCGGGCCACCGAGCGGACGACGGCCAGGCCCAACCCGATCCCGCCGGTCTCGCGGTTGCGCGAGGGTTCGCTGCGGAAGAACGGCTCGAACACCCTGTCCAGCTCGGCGGGAGGAATGCCGGGACCGACGTCGTCGATCTCGATCACCGCCAGACGGCCCTCGGCGCGAACCCGACCCTGCACGGCGCCGCCGTACTTCAGGCCATTCTCGACCAGGTTGGTCAGCAGGCGGCGCAGCGCGACGGGGTCGCCGTCGATGATGATCTTCTCGCCCAGTTCCACCGAGGCCTGGCCGCCGGTCTCGGCGGCCTCGTCGATGATGCTTTCCAGCAGCGAGGCCAGTTCCAGCTTGGTGCGCTCGGCCGGGCGCGTGGTGTCGCGCACGAAGGCCATGGTGGCGGCGATCATCGCCTCCATCTGGTCGATGTCGGACGCCAGCTTGGCGCGGACATCGTCCGGCACAGCCTCGATCCGGAAGCGCAAGCGGGTGAGGGGCGTGCGCAGGTCGTGGGCCACCGCGCCGATCATCGCCGTGCGGTCCTCGACATAGCGGCGCAGGCGCTCCTGCATCATGTTGAACGCGTTGGCCGCGGCGATCACCTCGGACGAGCCGTGCAGGGCCAGGGGCGCGGCGCGCGGGTCGCGGCCCAGGCGCTCGGCCGCGCCGGCGAAGGCGCTGATCGGACCCGATAGCCGGCGGGCGAACAGCCAGGCCAGGGGCGAGACGCACAGCACCGACAGGGCCAGGATCAGCAGGATCCGTTGCTGCCAGCTGTCGAAACGGATGGCCGGCTTGGGCTCGATCACCGTCCAGCGGCCGTCGTCCTGGTGGATGGCCACCTTGAAGTCGCCGACGATGAACGGCTCGTCGCGCGGGGGATCCAGTCGCTGGGCGCGGGGCGGGCCGCCCGGACCGTCCGGCGGACCGCCGGGGCCGCCCATGCCGTCGGGACCGCCGCGACGGTCGCCCGGTCCCTTGTTGTCCTTCGGGCCGCCGTGGCGTTCGAGGTCGTCCGGGCCGTTCCGCGGCGTTCCGCGCTGGACGAGCGTGCGTTTCTGGGCGCGAACGAAGAAGCGGGGGCCGGTGTCGATGTCCATCTCGATCCGGGCCGGATCGACGCCGATCTCGCGGGCGAGGGCGCTCTTGAACTCGGCGCGACGGCGGTTGTCGACCAGGCCCCGGATCGGGCCGGCGTGGCGGCGGAGCAGGAGGACGCGTCCGTCGCGCGGCTGAACCGTCGCGCCGCCCTTCACGGTGCGGGCGATCTCGCTCAGCCGGTAGATTTCGGGCGGCGGCGGCGGCAGGTTGAAGACCACGGCGATGGCGATCAGCTGCGCCGCCACCAGGGTGACGATGACCAGGCCCAGGGCCTGGACGAACAGCGGGGCGCTGCTCGGGCCCTTCACCCGCACGCGTTCGCTCATGGGGTGCGGGTCACCTTGGACGTGAACATGTAGCCTTCGCTGCGGATGGTGCGGATCAGTTCGCCGCCGCCGCCGTCGTCGAGCTTGCGGCGCAGGCGGCTGATCTGGACGTCGATGGCCCGGTCGTAGGCGTCGCTTTCACGGCCTCGGGCCAGGTCCAGCAATTGGTCGCGGGTCAGCACGCGCTGCGGACGCTCGACGAAGGCGCGCAGCAGCGAGAACTCGCCGCTCGACAGGTTGACCACCACCGACTGCGGCGAACGCAGCTCGCGGCGGACCAGGTCCAGGCGCCAGCCGGCGAACTCGCAGGCCGCGCCCATGCCGTCGTCGACCGTGCGCGGCTCCTGCCGGCGGCGCAGCACGGCGCGGATGCGGGCCAGCAGCTCGCGCGGATTGCACGGCTTGGGCAGATAGTCGTCGGCGCCGAGCTCGAGCCCGACGATGCGGTCGGTCTCCTCGCCCATGGCCGAGAGCATGATGATGGCGGGGCCGTCGGCGGCCGACAGGCGGCGGCAGATGGCCAGGCCGTCCTCGCCGGGCAGCATGATGTCCAGCACCACCAGGTCGACCGGCCCGCGGGCCAGGGCCTGCTCCATGGTCCGGGAGTCGGAGGCGGTGTCGATGCTGTAGCCGTGGCGGCCCAGGAAGTCGGCCACGACGTCGCGGATGCCCGGATCGTCGTCGACGATCAGGATGCGGGCGCCGCGTGCGGGATCGGTGTTCTGACCGGAGGTGTTCTGGCCGGACGTGGAGGCGGCGGCGGAGGCCGTCGCGGGATCTTGCGAACTTTCCATGACTTGCTCTTTCCACGCCCCCGTCTCCAGCAGATTTCACGGCTGCAACAGGGAAGCAACCCGCGCATGCGACCAATCCCCGCAATTGTTGTTTGGAGACAAGCATGTCCCGTCTTCTGCCGACGGCCTTCGCCGTCCTTTCCCTCGCCTCCGTCGCCGGTCTCGCCCACGCCCAGGGGCCGCGCGGCAATCAGGACGCCAATGGTGACGGGGTGATCAGCGCCCAGGAATTCGAGGCCGCCGCCAAGGCGCGGTTCCAGCGCATGGACCCCAACCAGGATGGGGTGATCGACGCCGCCGAGCTGGCCGCGATCGAGAAGCGGATGGAAGAGCGCCGCGCCGCGCGGCCCGACGCGGGTTCGGGGCCCGGCGCTGGGGGCGGCATGTTCGCGGCGATGGACGCCGACCACGACGGCAAGGTCACCGAGGCCGAAGCCTTGGCCGCCAGCAAGGCTCGCTTCGCCAAGCTGGACGCCGACAAGGACGGCTCGCTCAGCGCGGCTGAACAGCCGGCTCGGCGTACTCCCGCGAACTAGCCCGCCTAGCCCGGCGAGCGGTTGACCGGCGCTTCGTAGTCCTTGCCTTCGACGTTCATTGCTTCGATCGCCAGGTCGCTGACGAACGGGTTGGACCGACGCTCGGCCCCGAAGGTCGACATCGGGCCGTGGCCCGGCACGAACTGGACGTCGTCGCCCAGCGGCCACAGCTTGCCGGTGATGGCGTCCAGCAGGTCCTGGTGGTTGCCGCGCGGGAAGTCGGTGCGGCCGATCGAGCCCTTGAACAGCACGTCCCCCACCTGGGCGAAACGCGCCTGGCGGTGGAAGAAGATCACGTGGCCCGGCGTATGGCCGGGGCAGTGCAGCACCTCGAACTCGGTCTCGCCCAGGGTGACCACGTCGCCGTCGTCCAGCCAGCGGTCGGTGACGAAGATCCGCGCCTCGGGCACGCCGTAGCGCTCGCCGGTCGACTGGATCTGATCGATCCAGAACTGGTCGTCCTTGTGCGGTCCCTCGATCGGAACGCCGGTCAGGCGCTTGAGCTCGGCCGCCCCGCCCGCGTGGTCCATGTGGCCGTGGGTGATCCAGATCTTCTCCAGGGTCAGGCCCTGGTCGCTCAGCGCCTTCATCAGGCGCGGCACCTCGCCGCCCGGATCGATCACGGCGGCCTTCTTGGTCTTGGCGCACCAGACGATCGTGCAGTTCTGCTGCAGCGGCGTGACCGGCGCGATGACGGCGCGGATCGGCATCTCGGCCATGCGGGGCGGGCTCCAGAACGAAAACGGGCGGAGACCTGAAGACCTCCGCCCGTCCGACCTAAGCGTTATCGGCTCAGGATCAAGACTATTCCGCGCCGGGCAGACCGGTGGGCGGCGCGTCGGGGTCCAGTTCGTGGACCTCGTCGGTGAGGCCGCGGCCGACGTGGCTCTTGCGATAGCCGTAGGCGAAGTAGACCACCAGGCCCAGGGCGCCCCAGATCGGCAGGACCGCCATCGCCTCGAGCGGCAGGTTGAAGTAGAGGCCCGCGCAGCCGACCATGGCCAGGGGCGCGATGACCCAGACCGCCGGCGTCTTGAACGGACGCGGACGGTTCGGATCCTTCACCCGCAGCACCATCACCGCGATCGCCACCATGAAGAAGGCGAACAGGGTGCCGGAGTTGGAGATGTCGGCCAGTTGGCCCACCGGGAAGAACGCCGCGGCGATCGCGACGCAGACGCCCGTGAAGATCGTCACGATGTACGGCGTCTTCCACTTCGGGTGGATGTTGGCCAGGCTTTGCGGCAGCAGGCCGTCGCGGGCCATGACGAAGAAGATCCGGGTCTGGCCGTAGATCATCATCAGGATGACCGAGGGCAGGGCCAGGTTGGCGGCCAGGCCCAGCAGGTTGCCGACGACCGGCCAGTTGATCTCGCGCAGCACGTGGGCGAGGGCTTCGTTCGAGCAGACCAGGCGGTCGGCGTTGGCGGCGGTGGCGCAGGCGGCCTGGAAGGCGGCCGAACCGGGCTGGACGACCGAACCGTCCAGAGCCAGCACCGGCTGGGCGCCGATGGCGCCGATCGCGCCGGCCGCGACCAGCAGGTAGAACACGGTGCAGAGCGCCAGGCTGCCGATTAGGCCGATCGGCACGTTGCGTTGCGGGTTCTTGGTCTCTTCGGCGGCGGTCGAGACCGCGTCGAAGCCCACATAGGCGAAGAAGATCGAGGCGGCGGCGCCGACCACGCCCATGCCCGTCGTCCCGGTCGGACCGAACCAGCCGTTGGGGGTGAAGGGCGAGAAGTTGCCGGTCTTGATCACGGGAATGGTCAGGATCACGAAGGCCGTCAGGGCCGTGACCTTGATCACCACCAGCACCGCGTTGACGCGAGCGCTTTCGGTGGTGCCGCGAACCAGCAGCGCCGTCACGGCCAGGGCCACCATGATGGCCGGGATGTTGACGATGCCCTTGCTGAAATCGGCGGTCGGCACGAAGCCGTTCATCGACCAGGCGGGACCGGATCGTAGGAGGTCCGGCCAATGGAAGTGAAGGGCGTTCTCGATCAATCCGAGGAAATAGCCCGACCATCCGACCGAAACGGCGCTGGCGGCGACCGCGTATTCCAGGATCAGCGCCCAGCCGACCATCCAGGCCAGCAGTTCGCCCATCACGGCGTAGGTGTAGGTGTAGGCCGAGCCCGACACCGGCAGCATCGAGGCCAGTTCCGAATAGCAGAGCGCGGCGATGGCGCAGACGGCGCCGGCGATCACGAAGCTCCACATCATGCCCGGGCCGGCCTTCTGGGCGGCGGCGGCGGTCAGGACGAAGATGCCGGTGCCGATGATGGCGCCGACGCCCAGCAGGGTGAGTTGAATGGGACCGAGCGAGCGATGCAGCGACTTCTTCTTGGCCGTTGCTAGAATCGCATCCAGTGACTTAACGCGCCACATATTTCCTCCAGAGACCCGCGGCCCACCCCCGGGGGGCCGCGTAGATAAATTTTGCGGACCGTGGCCCGGTTAACGGGACGCGGTCAAGGTAAAGCGGAGGGTGTGCGTAATTGTTCGCCCCCCTGTGCGCAATACGGGCCATGGCGTGCCGGGCGGATGTTGCGACGCAGCACGCTTCGTAGCCGTTGCTGCCTCTGGGTTAGGCGGTCGGCTTGGCGATTTGGCCGCTCGCCGTTAAACCCGCCGGGTGACCCTTCCCATCCATGAGGCCCTGCCGGCCCTGAAAGCCGCCTTGAGCGCGCGCGAGGCCGCCGTGCTGGTCGCGCCGCCCGGCGCGGGCAAGACCACGGTCGTGCCCCTGGCCCTGCTGGGCGAGTCGTGGGTCGCCGGCGGCAAGATCGTCATGCTGGAGCCGCGTCGCTTGGCGGCCCGGGCCGCGGCCTCGCGCATGGCCCAGAGCCTGGGCGAGAGCGTCGGCGAGACGGTGGGCTTCCGCGTGCGGCTGCAGTCGAAGGTCTCGGCCAGGACCCGCGTCGAGGTGGTGACCGAGGGCGTGTTCACCCGGATGATTCTGGACGATCCGGGCCTGGACGGCGTGGCGGCGGTGATCTTCGACGAGTTCCACGAGCGCAGCCTCGACGCCGACCTGGGCCTGGCCCTGGCCCGCGACGCGCAAGGGCTGGTGCGCGAGGACCTGAAAATCCTGGTCATGTCGGCCACCCTGGACGGGGCGCGGATCTCGGCCCTGCTGGGCGATGCGCCGATCGTCGAGAGCCAGGGACGGATGTTCCCGGTCGACACCCGCTACCTGGGGCGCGACGAGCGTCAGCGGCTTGAAGAGCGCGTGGTCCGCGCCGTCGAGCGGGCCTTGGCCGAGGAGAGCGGCAGCCTGCTGGTCTTCCTGCCGGGGCAGGGAGAGATCCGCCGCACCGAGACCCTGCTGCGCGAGCGCCTGCGCCGGCCCGAGGTCGATGTCGCGCCGCTGTACGGCGCGCTGGAGCCCGCCGAGCAGGATCGCGCCGTGGCCCCGGCCGCGCCGGGGCGTCGCAAGGTGGTGCTGGCCACCTCGATCGCCGAGACCAGCCTGACCATCGAGGGCGTGCGCGTGGTGATCGACTGCGGCCTGGCTCGCGTGCCGCGCTTCGATCCGTCCAGCGGCCTGACCCGGCTGGAGACCGTCCGCGTGTCGCGCGCCGCCGCCGACCAGCGCCGGGGTCGGGCCGGACGCACCGAGCCGGGCGTCTGCTACCGCCTGTGGGACGAGCCCGAGACCCGGGCCCTGCCGGCCTTCGCCCGGCCGGAGATCCTGGAAGCCGACCTGTCGAACCTGGCCCTCAACCTGGCCCGCTGGGGCGCGCGCGACGCCGCCGACCTGGCCTTCCTCGACAAGCCGCCGTCCGCCGCCTTCACCGAGGCCCGGACCCTGCTCAACCGCCTCCAGGCCCTGGACGGGCAGGGCGGCCTGACCCCTCACGGCCGGGCCCTGGCCGACATGCCCCTGGCCCCGCGCCTGGCCCACATGGTGGTGCGCGCCGCCGCCTCGGGACAAGCCGAGCGGGGCGCGAAGATCGCCGCCGTGCTCAGCGAGCAGGGCCTGGGCGGCCGCGACGTCGATCTGCGCCACCGGCTGGAGAGCTTCGACCGCGACCGCTCGCCCAGGGCCCGCGACGCCCGGACCTTGTCGGAGCGATGGGCCCGTTCCGCCGGCCGGGCTTCCGGCGCGACGCCGCTCGACGACGCCCTGCTGCTGGCCGAGGCCTATCCGGAGCGGGTGGCGCGGGCGCGGGGCAAGCCGGGCGAATACCAACTGGCCGGCGGGCGCGGGGTTTATCTGGAGCCGACCGACGCCCTGGCCCGCGAGACCTGGCTGGCGGTGGGCGAGCTGGGCGGCGGCGAGGCCCGCGACCGCATCCTGCTGGCCGCGCCGCTGGATGAGCTGGCCCTGCGCGAGGCCTTCGCCGATCGTCTGGTCGCCGAGGACCGGCTGGAGCCCGACGCCAAGGGCAAGGTCCGCGCTCGCCGCCTGCTGCGTCTGGGCAAGCTGGTGGTCGAGGAGCGGCTGCTGGACAAGGTCGATCCGGCGCTGGTGGCCGGGGCGCTGCTGGACCAGGTCCGGCGCGAGGGTCTGTCGGCCGTGCCGCTGGGCGAGGGCGCCCAGGCCCTGCGCCGCCGCGCGGCCTTCCTGCGCGACCGCGACGCCGAGACTTGGCCCGACCTGTCGGACGCGGCTCTGCTGGAACGTCTGCCGGACTGGCTCGAGCCTCTGCTGGTCGGCCGCTCGGCCTTGAGCCAGCTCCCCGACGGCGCCCTGACCGACGCGATCCGCACGCTCGTGCCGTGGGAGCTGCACCGCCGCCTCGACGCCGAGGCCCCGGCGCGGTTCACGGCGCCGACCGGATCCAGCTTCGCCATCGACTACGCCGCCGACGGCGGGCCGCGCGTGGATGTCCGGGTGCAGGAGCTGTTCGGCCTGACGACGCATCCGACGGTGGGCGGCGTGCCGCTGGTGCTGGCGCTGCTGTCGCCGGGGCACAAGCCGATCCAGATCACGCGGGACTTGCCGGGGTTCTGGAACGGGTCCTGGCGGGAGGTGAAGACGGAGATGAAGGGGCGGTATCCGAGGCATGTCTGGCCGGAGGATCCGGCGGGGGCCGCGCCGACGACTAGGGCTAAGCCTAGGGGAACCTAGGTCAGCGGCTCACCCACTTGCCCCCACCTGACCGCTTCGCGGTCTGTCCGCCCCCATAGGGGGCGGAGGACGCGCGTTCTGAACCTCCGCCTCCTATGGGGGCGGACAGGCGACGCAGTCGCCAGGTGGGGGCAAGTGAGTGTGATCTCACGCCCTAAAGCGGCGCGCAGACCTCTTCCAGCCAGGCCCGGATCTCCGGCTCGACCAGCGGCCCGATCTCCTTCACCACGCGCACGTGATACGCGTCGAACTGGGCGATCTCCTCTGCGGACAGCAGGCCCTTGTCCACCAGCCGCCGATCGATCGGCGCCAGCGTCAGCGCGTGGAAGCGGTGCATCGGCCGGTCGCCCGTGCCGACCGCCTCGGCGGGCATCACCACTTCGAGGTTCTCGATGCGGATGCCGTATTCGCCGTCCTTGTAGTAGCCCGGCTCGTTGGAGACGATCATGCCGGGCTGCAGGGCGATGGTGTTCGGCGCCTTGGAGATCCTCTGCGGACCCTCGTGCACGCCCAGATAGACGCCGACGCCGTGGCCGGTGCCGTGGTCGTAGTCCAGGCCATGGCTCCACAGCGCGGCGCGGGCGAAGGCGTCGATGGCCGAGCCGGTGGTGCCGGCCGGGAAGCGCAGGCGGGCGATGGCCAGGTGGCCCTTCAGGACCAGGGTGTTGCGGGTGACCATCTCGGCCGTCGGCTCGCCGATGGCGACCGTGCGGGTGACGTCGGTGGTGCCGTCCAGGTACTGGCCGCCGCTGTCGACCAGCAGCAGCGAGCCCATGGCGGCGCGTTCGTTGCTGCGCTCGGTCGGGCGGTAGTGGGGCAGGGCGCCGTGGCCGTTGGCCGCGCCGATGGTGTCGAAGCTGAGGTCCTTCAGCACGCCGGTCGCCTCGCGGAAGGCCTCCAGCTTGGCCACCGCCTCCTTCTCGTCCGGTGGATTGACCTGGCCCTCGGTCGCCAGCCAGTGCAGGAACCGGGTCAGGGCCGCGCCGTCGCGCTTGTGGGCCTCGATCGTGCCGGCGATCTCGACGGCGTTCTTGCAGGCGCGGGGCAGGGTGCAGGGGTCCATGGCGCGGACCACCTCGGCGCCGGCGGCGACCAGGGTGTCGAAATACCAGGCCGAGGACTGGGCCGGATCGACGACGACCTTCAGGCCGGTCAGTTCGGCCAGGGCGCTATCGAGGGCCTCGGGGCCTTCCAGCGACACCTGGTTGCCCAGCCACGCCGGCAGGTCGTCGGTGACCTTGGCGGGGTCCAGGAACAGGCGCGCCGTGCCGTCGGCGCGCAGCACGGCCTGGGACAGCGGCAGGGGCGAGCGGATCACGTCGCCGCCGCGGATGTTGAACAGCCAGGCGATCGAGGCCGGGGCGGTGATCACGGCGGCGTCGGCGCCGAAGGCCGCGACGGCCGAGCCGACGCGGGCGCGCTTGGAGGCCGACTCCTCGCCGGCGTACTTCACCGGCTGCGGCACGACCGGCGCGGCGGGCTGGGCTGGACGCTGGGCGCCCCAGGCCTCGTCGATCGGATTGACCGCGACGGGCTTCAGCGCCGCGCCGGCCTTGGCGGCGGCGGCCTTCAAGCCGTCCAGCGCCTGGGGGCTGTGCAGGCGGGCGTCGTAGCCGATCACCGCGCCCTTGGAGGCGGTCTCGAGATAGGCGGGCACGCCGCCCTCGACGAGGTCGCGGATCTCGAACACGCCCTGGTCGACCTGGTCGCGCACCTGCAGGGTGTAGCGCCCGTCGACGAACACGGCGGCGCGATCCTTGAGGATCACGCCGGCCCCGGCCGAGCCGGTGAAGCCGCTGGCCCAGGCCAGGCGATCGTTGGCGGCGGGCAGGTATTCGTTCTGGTGCTCGTCCTCGTGCGGCACGAGGAAGCCGTCCAGGCCCTGCCGCGCCATCGCGGCGCGGATCAGGGGAACGTGGCGAGGGCCGAAGCCCGGATCGGTGGATTCATCGAAGGTCTGGCGCATGCCCTCGATGTAATCCTACCCCGCTCTAGTGGGAAGAGGGGCTTAGTTCACCGGCTGGGGCTGTTGGGCCGGCGGCGGGTTGATGTTCGGATCGGCCGACGGCGCGATGGTGTCGTCGCGCGACAGGGCGGCGCGGTCGGCGGCGTCCTGGGCGGCCTGGGCGGCGTTGGAAGCGGTCGCCTCGGTCGAGCGGCGGGCGCTGTCGGCGGCGGCGCTGGCGTCGCGGGCTGCCTGCTGGGCGACGATCGTGGCCTGGGCGGCCCCGGTCTGGGCGCCTTCGACCACGCCGACGGCGCGACCTTGCTCCTGGGCCTGGGCGATCTGGTCCTGGCTGGGCGTGCGCGCCCCGACTGTCAGCATGAAGGCGATGGCCACCACGGCGACGATGGCTACGGCCCCGGCCACGAACCAGCCGGTGGCGCCGCCCTCGCGACGAACATGCACCACCCGCTCGGGCGGCGGGCCTTGGGGATCGACATAGGTCATGACGTTGCTCCTGGAGCGAGAGTGTCCCGGCAGGAGAAACGTGGGTCGTGGTCAGGGTGTTCCGTATCCTTGAACCCTCTCCCTTGGGAGAGGGAGGGACCCGCGCCGGAGGCGTGGGAGGGAGAGGGTTTATGGCCTCGCCGTCTTGAGCGCGGAGAGGATAGCCTCCGCGACGCCGCCTGGATCGGTCAGGACGTGCTCGTTCGGAAACCGCATCACGTGAAAGCCGCAGGCCTCCAGCACCTCGGTGCGCTCGGCGTCGTAGAGTTCTCGCTCCTCATGGGCCTTGCCGTCGAGTTCGATGACCAGCCGTCTTTCGCTACAGAGGAAATCGACGAAGTAGCGATCGATCGGAACTTGCCGTTTGAACTTGAAGCCTTGCAAGCGGCCCGCCCGGACGATGGTCCAGAGTTTGGCCTCTGCCAGGGTCTGGTTGCTTCTTAGGCGACGGGCGTTGGCTGTGCGGTCCATGGGGGTAGCTTGGCTGGACAGCAGCAGGGCGCAACGAAAGTAACCGTCATTTCAGACGGCGTAATCCCTCTCCCTCCCACCGCTTCGCGGCGGGCCCCCTCCCTCTCCCAAGGGAGAGGGTGAGTTCAAGCCTACGGCCGCTGCAGAACCAGCGCCGCCCAGGCGTCGCGGTGGATGCGGTTGACCACCTTGAAGCCGCGCGAGACGTAGGCGGCTTTCACCATGCGCTCCTGGGTGCGCAGCAGGCCCGACAGGATAACCGTGCCGCCGGGGACCAGGGCGTTCTTGATGTCCTGGGCCAGGCTGACCAGCGGCCGAGCCAGGATGTTGGCGAACACCAGGTCGTAGGGGGCGTTGTCGGTCACCAGGCGGTTGGAGAGGCCCGAGGCGTGGACGAACCGGGCGTTGGCGCGGTTGACCTTGGCGTTCTCCTTGGAAATCCGCACGCTGGGCTTGTCGATGTCGGTGCCGACGGCGATCTTCGACCCGGTGCGGGCCGCGGCGATGGCCAGCAGGCCCGTGCCCGCGCCGACGTCCAGAACCTTGTTGAACTTCCTGGCCTTGATCAGCTTGTCGTAGGCCATCAGGCAGCCGACGGTCGTGCCGTGGTGGCCCGTGCCGAAGGCCGCGCCGGCCTCGATGCGCAGGTTGACGGTGCTGGCCGGCAGGCGGCCGCGGTCGTGCATGCCGTAGACGAAGAACCGCCCGGCGCGCACCGGCGGCAGGCCCGACAGCGCCATGGCCAGCCAGTCGGCGTCGGCCAGCTGCTCGCGCACCACCTTCAGCGGATAGCCGGCCAGGACTTCCAGCAGGCCGGCGTCTTCGTCGTCATTGGTCGGGAAGGCGTCGATGCGCCAGATGCCCTTGTCCTCGTCCTCTTCGAGGATCGAGTAGGTCGCGCCCTCGAGGCCGGGGTGGTTGTCGATGGCGTCGGCGGCGGCTTCGGCGTCGGCGCGCGCGCCGCGGGCGACGATCTGCTGGGGCGTGTAGTCGGTCATGCCGCTCCAGTAGCCGCCTAAGCAGCGAAAGGCGAGACCGCGCGCTTGCCAAATGTGGGCTGGAAGGCCGGACGGCGGGCCGGGGCCGGCGTCCAGATCTCAGGTGCGGGCTCTGGCGGGGCCAGGCTCCAGGTCAGGGGCGCGGGCGCGAACAGCGGACGGCGGACGGCCTTCTCACGCTGAGCGCCCAGCGCCCAGACCGGTCCCAGCAGCCGCGTCACCGCCGCGCAGGCCAGGGCCCAGGCGATGCCGTTACGTTCCAGGATGAAGCTCTCGGAGAAGGTGGTCATCAGGAAGATGGCCAGGAACAGGGTCGCCCAATAGCCGTCCTGCACCTTGCGGAAGCGGAACAGGGCGACCAGCAGCGAACCGCCCAGCACCAGGGCGCACAGCCCCACGCCGATCCAGCCCAACTGGGCCAGGATGTCGAGCCAGCCGTTGTGGGCGGTGGGCACCAGCCAGCCGGTCTCCTTGCGGATCCATTGGGCGGGATGGGATTCCAGGGTCCAGAACACCGCGTAGCCGTAGCCGGTCAGCGGCGCCTTGGCCGACTGGCGCAGCAGGGCGGCCCAGATGTCGGTTCGGCCGGTCAGGGTCGGGTCCTTGCCTAGCGCCTTGAACACCAACTCGGGCGCCAGCCACATCACCATCACCGCGACGCCGATCACGGTGACGCCCAGCCAGACCACGATCACGGCCGTCGCTGGTCCGCGCCGCATGGCCGTCAGCAGCATCGAGCCGAGGAGGCCCATCAGCAGCACGACCAGCGAGGTCTTGGACTTGGTCATCACGATCAGCGCCGCGCACAGCAGGATCGTGACAATCATCTGCTTTCGCCGGGGCGAGCCGGCCAGGATCGCGGCCATGGCGGCCAGGGCGCCATAGACCATCATCGCGCCCATCTGGTTCTTCTCGTACCAGAGGCCGCGCCAGTCGCCGGCGTTTACGTCGTGGTGGACGCCCATCGAGGGGTAGGCCACCGCCGCCAGCCCGCCGCCGATGGCCAGGAACAGGAAGGTGGTGGCGATGATCTCGGCCATCCGCCGTCCGTCGAAACTGGCCGCGAAATAGAGGCCGAACAGGGTGGTGAAGGCCGCCGCCAGGGCCCGGCGATTGGTGGTGCCCGGGTCCAGCGACCACGAGGCCGAGGCGAACACCCAGAAGATCAGCAGGCCCAGCATGACGGCGGGAAACCAGAACCGCATCACGCGCGGCGCGCGCCAGGCGGCCAGGCCCAGGATCAGCGCGTACACGGGCAGCCACATCAGCCGAAGCACGGGAATGTTCTCGCCGCCGGCCTGCAGTGGGTCAAGCAGCGGGCCGATGAAGGCGTTGGACAGCATGAACAGCACGAAGCCGCAGGCCAGGGCTTCCAGCTTGCGCCAGATATCGGGCCGTTCGCCGTCTTGCTGCTGTGCGTCCAAGTTCCGATCCTCGCCTGTGGCGCGAAATGGAACACGCGCCGGCCGTCGGGACGGTCGGCTGCAAGGCGGGGGCCGTGCGGCCTGGCTTTGGCGGTCTAGTAGGCGGCGGCCAGAGTGACGGACTCCGGAGCGCGGGGCGCGTCCGGGGCGTCGATCGCCTGGGGCGGTTCTGGCGCAGCAGGCGCGTCTTCCGGCAGGCGGGTGTTGAGGATGTCGCCGCCGGTCGACGGCCAGCTTCGTTCGGCCGTCTGGATCACCCGGGCGGGCTGGGCCTGCTGCGTGGGTTCGGTCCAGGACGTGGGCACGTATTCGGGCACTTCGTACGAGGCCACGACCACGGGCGGCTGGTCGGGCTGCTGGGCGCGCAGGAAGTCGGTGCCGATCACGTAGTCGGGAACCTTGCCGGTGGGCCAGGCGATCGGCTGGGCCTGGGCGTATGGCGTCTCGGGCGCGAAGGCGGTTTCGGCCTCGGGCGCGGTTTGCGAACCGGTCTTCAGGAGCAGCCCGCCGGTCAGGCCGATCGCCAGGGCGACGGCGGCGCCGATCAGGGCGGTGCGATGGGGGAGGAGGTCAGCGGCGTCCATACCAACAGAAGTGCGCTGGACGGCAAAACGTTCGATCCCGATCGTGCGATTGCCTTCATCGACGCGTGTCCGGCGCCGAAACCGGCCTCCACTTTCGGCTGCCACGCCTTAGGCTGGCGACTCGCCACCAGGGGAAACCGACATGCCAAGCCGCCACATGCTCCGCGACCGGGCCTCGGGCGGCCACGCGCGCGTCACCTATGTCGAGCTGTTCTTCGACCTGGTGTTCGTGTTCGCGGTCACCCAGCTGTCGCATGGCCTGATGGAGCATCCGACCCTGCTGGGCGTGGTCGAGACCGGCCTGCTGCTGATGGCCGTCTGGTGGGCGTGGATCTTCACGGCCTGGGTCACCAACTGGCTGGATCCCGAGCGCAAGCCGGTGCGGATCATGCTGTTCGTGGTGATGGTGGTGGGCATGGTCCTGACCATGTCGATCCCCAAGGCGTTCGGCGAGCGTGGCCTGATCTTCGCCCTGGCCTTCGTGGCGATCCAGCTGGGGCGCAGCGTGTTCACCGCCTGGGCGATGCGGGGCCACGCCTTCCAGAGCCGCAACTTCATCCGGATTTCCGCGTGGTTCGCGGCCTCGGGCGTGTTGTGGATCGCCGGCGGCCTGGCCGAGGGCGGCGCGCGGCTGGCGCTGTGGGGCGGGGCGATCGCCCTGGAGTACATCTCGCCGGCCCTGGGGTTCTGGACCCCCGGCATGGGTCGGGCCCGCGCCGAGGAGTGGGACGTCGAGGGCGGACACCTGGCCGAGCGCTGCGCCCTGTTCACGATCATCGCCCTGGGCGAGTCGATCCTGGTCATGGGCGCGACCACGGCGGGCCTGGCCTGGACGCCGGGCGTGATCGCCGCCTTCCTGGCCTCGTTCGCCGGCAGCCTGGCCATGTGGTGGATCTATTTCTCGGATACGGCCGAGGCGGCCAGCGAGGCGATCAGCCACGCCAAGGATCCCGGCCGCGTGGCCCGCGCGGCCTATACCTATATCCACCTGTTGCCGATCGCCGGGATCATCGTCACGGCCGTCGCCGACGAGTGGACCATCCACCATCCGACCGGCCATACCGATCCGAAGACCGCCGCCGCCCTGATCGGCGGACCGTTCCTGTTCCTGCTGGGCGGCCTGCTGTTCAAGCGGGCGGTGTTCCGGACGTGGGCGCCGGCGCAGATCGTGGCCCTACTGGCGCTGGCGGCCCTGGCCCCAGTCAGCCTGATGGTCAGCCCGCTGGTCCTGTCGATCGCCACGACGCTGGTTCTGCTGGGTCTGTCCGTCCGGGAAGGACTGGCGCGTCGCGCCGAGGCGAAGGCCTAGACGCTCAGCGCCGCGTTCGTCGCCCGCACCAGGCCGTCGATGACGCCCGGCTCGGTCGAGGCGTGTCCCGCGTCCCAGACAATCTCGAACTTGGCTTCGGGCCAGGCCCGATGCAGCGACCAGGCGCTGTCGAGCGGCGTGACCACGTCGAAGCGGCCCTGGACGATCCAGGCCGGGATGTGCCGGATCTTGTCGATGTTCTTCAGGATCCAGCCGTCCTCATCGAAGAACCCGCCGTTGGTGAAGAAGTGGCACTCGATCCGCGCGAAGGCGATGGCGAAGTCTTCCTCGTTGAACTTCGGGGGACGAGCCTCCGGGCCGCGCAGCGAGATGGTATCGCCTTCCCACTGGCTCCACGCCCCGGCCGCCTCGGCCTGGATTCGGCGGTCGGGATGGGTCAGGCGCTTGTGATAGGCGGCCATCAGGTCGCCGCGCTCCTCGACCGGGATCGGGGCCAGGAACCGCTCCCAGGCGTCCGGGAACAGCATCGAGGCGCCGTCCTGGTAGAACCAGCGCAGCTCCTTCTGGGTCAGCAGGAAGATGCCGCGCAGCACCAGGCCCTCGACGCGGTCGGGGTGGGCGATGGCGTAGGCCAGGGCCAGGGTCGAGCCCCACGAGCCGCCGAACACGGTCCATTTCTCGATGCCCAGGTGCTCGCGCAGCCGCTCGATGTCGGCGATCAGGCTCCAGGTGGTGTTGTCGTCGAGGCTGGCGTTGGGGCGCGAGCGGCCGCAGCCGCGCTGGTCGAACAGCGCCATGCGCCATTTATTGGGATCGAAGAACCGCCGCATGGTCGGATTGACCGCCCCGCCCGGGCCGCCGTGCAGTATCACCGCCGGCTTGCCGCGCGGCGCGCCGCATTCCTCGTAGTAGATCTCGTGCGGACCGTCGGTGCTCAGCCAGCCGAACGAGAAGGGCTCGATGTCGCGAAACAGGCCGCGACGACCGATGGCGGACATGGGGGTGGCGGAAGCATTGCGGTCCATGACGCAACCCTAAACCCGTTTCGGGGGGCGAGGGAACGGCGGGAGGGGTTCATTTCCCCCCATTGGTCGCGTATCGGACGGGAATGATCGCGCGACTCCTCCCGACTTTGACCCGGCCCACGCCGGCGCGATGGCTCGACATCGGCCGCGGCGGCCTGGGCGCCTTGCTGGGGCTGCTGGTCGCCGGGGTGCTGGCCAGGCTGATCGTCGGCGGCGCGCCCTTGACCTCGCCGCTGCTGATCGCGCCGATCGGCGCCTCGGCCGTGCTGGTCTTCGCCGTGCCCGCCAGCCCCCTGGCCCAGCCCCATTCGGTGGTGTTCGGCAACGTCCTGTCGGCCCTGGTCGGCATCGCCTGCGCGCAGCTGTTCCATGGCGCGCCGTTCGTCGGTCCCCTGGCCGTGGGCCTGGCCATCGCGGTGATGTCCCTGGCCGGGTGCCTGCACCCGCCCGGCGGCGCCGTGGCCCTGATCTGCGCCCTGGCCGGGCCGGAGCTGACCAAGGCCGGCTGGATGTTCGCGCTGACGCCCGTGGGCCTGGACTCGCTGCTGCTGGCCCTGGCCGGCATGGCCTTTCACCGCGTCACCGGGCGCTCGTATCCGCACCGCGCGCCGGTCGTCGCCGACAGCCCGCACAAGACCAGCGACGCCCCGCCCGGAGCGCGGGCCGGCTTCACCGCCGGCGACCTGGACGCCGCCCTGGCCCAGTACGGCGAGCTGCTGGACGTCAGCCGCGACGACCTGGACGCCCTGTTCCGCCAGGTCGAGCTGCAGGCCCACCAGCGGCTGCACGCCCAGATCCTGTGCGGCGACATCATGTCGGTCGACGTGATCGCCGTGGACCCGCAGCAGACCTGCGAAAGCGCGCTGCTCTACATGCAGGAGCACGACCTGCGCACCGCGCCGGTGGTCGACGCCGACCGCAAGGTGCTGGGCCTGGTGCGGCGCGCCGAACTGCAGGCCAACCGCCGGCGCAAGGTCGAGACGGTGATCGATCCGTTCGTCCACCGCGTGCGCGAGACCACGCCGATCCAGGCCCTGCTGCCCCTGCTGTCGAGCGGGGCGGTGCACGAGGCGGTGGTGGTCGACGCCGACCGCACCCTCAAGGGCATCGTCACCCAGACCGACCTGCTGGCGGTGCTCTATCGCGCCCACGTCGTCGAGGCGATGGCCGGCCAGCGCTAGGCCGCCATCGCAACCCCAGCCGCTTTTCCGTATTCTCCCGAGTCATGAACAACCCCGAAGACCTCAGCGACGAAGAACTGCTGGACATGCTGACCCCGCGTCAGCTGGCCGAGCTGGACCGCGCGATCGCCGAGATGATGGGCCCCGAGGGCCTGGACAAGGTCATCTCGCTGCAGGTGATGGCCCAGCTCTACACCGTGCGCGCCGCCGAGCGCGACGAGGTCTCGGCCCTGGCCATGCTGCAGATGGCGGCGGCGATGCGACGTCGCGCGGAAATCTTGGCCGAGCAACAGGGCTAGGAGCGTTCCCCTCTACGGGTTCGGGAACCGCCGCTCCAGCCAGTCGATCAGGAGCGCGTTCACCCGCTCGGGCGCTTCCTGCTGGGTCCAGTGGCCGCTGCCCTCGACCAGCACCTTCTCCAGGTCCGAAATCTGGTCGCCCATGCGGTCGGCCAGCGAAGGCGGCAGCACCACGTCGTGCTCGGCCATGATCATCAAGCAGGGGATGCCGTCGATCCGGACGGGCAGGTGCTCGGCCCGCTCCCAGTTGCGGGTGAAGTTGCGGTACCAGTTGATCCCGCCGGTGAAGCCGGTGCGCTGGAACGTCTCGACGAAGGTCTTCAGTTCCTCCGGCTCCAGAAGCTGGGCGGAGGTGTCGGCGACGTTGAAGCGCGCCAGGCCGTCCTGCAGCGCCAGGGAGCGTCCCCCGGTCTCGCCGCTGGTGAAGGCGGCCTGAACGCCGGTCGGCTTGCGCATGAAGTAGCGCATGGTCTTTTCCACATCGGCGGCCAACTGGGCGTCGGCCACGCCGGGCTTCTGGAAGTGGACGATGTACATGTCGTCGCCGAACGCGTTGCGGAAAGCGGTGATCGGATCGACCGGCAGGCGCGGCAGGAACGGCGTGTTGACGCCCACCACGCCGGCGGTCCGGCCCGGATGCATCAACGGCATCTGCCAGACGACCAGCCCACCCCAGTCGTGGCCGCAGAACACCGCCTTCTCGACGCCCAGGTGATCCAGCAGCCCGACCAGGTCGCCGGTCAGGTGGGCCATGTCGTAGTCCTCGACCGCCTCGGGACGGTCGGTCAGGCCGTAGCCGCGCTGGTCCGGAACGATCACCCAGCGCCCCGCTGCCGCCAGGGCCGCGATCTGCCAGCGCCAGGAATAGGAGAACTCGGGAAAGCCGTGGCACAGCACGATCGGCGTGCCGACGCGCGGCCCGGCCTCGTAATAGGCCATGCGGATCCCGTTGATCTGGGCGAACGCGGGCTCGGGCATCGGCGGCGCAAGCTGGGTCATGGCGTTTCCTGCTTATATGATTGGTGATTAGATTGCAGGCGGGCGTCGCGCCCGGCAAGGCCGCGATTCGCACGGTCAAGGACTTACCCCTGCGGAAAACAAGCGTAAAAGCGCGACCATGACCGACAACGCACAGCCCACGCCCGCCGCCACGCCCTGGCGGCTCGTCCTGATGTTGGGCGCCCTGACCGCCTTCGCGCCGATGTCGATCGACATGTACCTGTCCAGCATGCCGGACATCGGCCGGAGCCTGCACGCGGGGGCCGACGACGTTCAGGCCACGCTGGCGGCGTTCTTCGCGGGCATGGCGATCGGCCAGTTCCTGTACGGTCCGGCCTCGGACCGGTTCGGACGCCGTCTGCCGCTGTTGCTGGGCATCGGCATCTATGTCGCGGCCTCGGTGGTCTGCGCCATGGCGACGTCGATCGAGGTGCTGATCGCCGCCCGCTTCGTCCAGGCCCTGGGCGGTTGCGCGGGGGCGGTGATTGCCCGGGCGGTGGTGCGCGACAAGTTCAACCACGCCGACACGGCGCGGGTGCTGTCGCTGATGACCCTGATCATGGGCCTGGCGCCGGTGCTGGCCCCGCAGTTCGGCGGCGTCGTGCAGTTCTTCGCCGGCTGGCGCGGCGTGTTCTGGACGCTGGCGGTCTTCGGCCTGCTGATCGGCCTGTGGATCGCGCTGAGCCTGGTGGAGTCCCGCTCGGAGGCCACGGCGATCCAGGCTCGTTCCGAAAACCCGTTCCGGGCTTATTCCGCGCTGCTGCGCCAGAAGCGGCTGGTCGGCTACGGCGTGGCCGGGGCCCTGAACGGCGCGACCCTGTTCACCTACATCTCGACCGCGCCGGACCTGATGATGGGGACCTATGGCCACGCGCCGTTGGTGTTCAACATCATCTTCGCCTTCAACGCCGTGGGCATCATCGGGGCTAGCCAGGTCAACCGCCTGCTGCTGCGCCGGGCCACGCCCGACCAGGTGCTGGTGCGGGCCAGCATCGCCTCGATCGTCGCCGCCTTCCTGCTGGTCGCCGCCGCCTATAGCGGCCTGGGCGGTCAGTTCACGGTCCTGCCGCTGCTGTTCGCGGCGCTGTCCAGCTATGGCCTTATGGCCGGCAACACCATGGCCGGGGCGTTGAGCGTCGACCCCAGCCGGGCGGGCTCGACCTCGGCCCTGATGGGCGGGGCGTCGTTTGGGGCGGGAGCGCTGGCCTCGTGGGTGGGCGGCCTGCTGCACGACGGCACGGCCAGGCCGGTGGCGGCGGTGATGTTCGCCTGCCTGGTGGGGTCGAGCCTGGCGATCTTCCTGCTGGCGGTCCCCAAGGACCGGCGCGGCAAGGCGGCCTAGGCCCAGGCCGGCCTAGGCTTCGCGATCCGCGATCGTTCCGGCCCGCCAGGCCAGCAGCAGCCAGCCGGCCAGGAAGCACACGCCGCCAAACGGCGTGACCATGCCCAGGATCCGCGGCGCGCCGAACGCCAGGGCGTACAGCGAGCCCGAGAACAGCACGGTCCCGACCAGGAACAGGGCAGGGGTCGTCACGCCCGTCTTGCCGCCCGCCTTGCGGATGGCCAGCCAGCCGAACACCGCCAGGGCGTGCGTCATCTGGTACAGCGATCCGGTGTGCAGCAGCTCGGCCGCGCGGGCGTCCTTGGCGCCGTGCGCGGCAAAGGCGCCGAACGCCGCGGCCAGGAAGCCGCTGAGGGCGGCCAGGCGGACGACGAGGGCCGAGCCGCGCATCACTTGTGCTTGTTGTGGGCGGCCAGCTCGTCCGGCGTGATGTCCAGGAACGACGGCATGGCGGCGTTGTAGGCCTGCGTGTTGTGCAGATCGATGACAACGCTGCGATGGCCTTCCCAGATCATGTGCACGGAGACGTACAGCACGATGGCCAGGCCGATGAAGCCGATCCAGCGATGCTTGTGCAGCAGGTTGGCGATGGCGGTGGCGGCCACGCCCATCAGGATGATCGACAGCAGCAGGCCGAACACCAGGATGGCCGGATGCTCGCGGGCCGCGCCGGCCACGGCCAGCACGTTGTCCAGCGACATCGAGACGTCGGCGATCAGCACCTGCAGGAAGGCCTGCTTGAAGGTCTTGGCCGGCCTGGCGCGGGGCTCGGTGGCCGGGTCGTCGTCCAGGCAGGCCTGGGCGTCGGCCTGTTCGTGGGTGATCTGCTCGCGCAGCTCGCGCCACATCTTCCAGCAGACCCACAGCAGCAGCAGGCCGCCGGCCAGCAGCAGGCCGATCACGCCCAGCAGCCAGGTGGTGATCAGGGCGAAGCTGATCCGCAGGACCACGGCCGCGCCGAGGCCATAGAGGATGACCTTCTTGCGGTCCTGGGCCGGCAGGCCGCCGGCCGCCAGGCCCACGGCCACCGCGTTGTCGCCCGCGAGGACGAGATCGATCATCAGAACGGAGAGAAAGGCCGCGAACGGACCGTTCAGTCCGCCCACCTGGGCGAGGAGCGCGTCAAACATGAGGCCTCAATGCGTCAGGCGGGCGGGTCTGGCAAGCGCCCCCTAGTGGGTGTGCTCAAGTTCCTTGTGATCGGTGTGGCCGTCGTGCTCGTGACCGTCATGATGACCGGCCTCGGCGTGACCATGGTCGTCATGGCCGTGACCGTCGTCGTGGCCATGGTCGCCATGAGGAGCGGCGGCGTGGTCGTGGCCGCTGACCGGCAGGGCCTCGGCGCCGGCGACCGGGGCGACGTGGTGATCGTCGTGGCCATGGCCGTGATCGTCGTGGCCGTGATCATGGGGCGGCGCCTCGAACGGGCTGTGCTCGTCATGGCCATGGCCGTGGTCGGTGTGGCCATGGTCGTCATGATGATTGACCGCGGTGGCCACCGCCGCGCCGGCCAGGGCGCCCCCGGCGGCCGCGACCATCGGGTTGACGTAGTTGACCTCGGCGGACTTCGGCGCGTCGAACTCCATCTCGTTGCGGCCGTAGTCGGTCAGGGTGCGGAACTTGCGGCGACGCTCTTCCCGGGCCTTGGAGGCCGAGGCGTTGCGGGCGATCGCCACCAGGATCAGCAGGGCCAGCAGCACCAGGGCGCCGCCCAGCAGCGACTTGCCGGCCACCTTGCCGACGCCCGGCAGGTCGACGGTCTCGTAGCGGCCCAGGTTCGGCATGGCGAACTTGAAGCCCTTGGTCTTTTCCTTCACCGCGTCCTGGATCGGAGCGACCTGCTTGGCGATCGAGCCCAGCGTGAAGCCCTGGGCCGGCTTGGTTCCGTTCAGCTCGACGCCGAAGTCCGTCTTCAACGGACCCTTGGCGGCGGGGGTCGGCTTGACCTGCCAGGCGAAGGTGGCGGGCTCGCCGGCCTTGACCTCGGCGGTCTGGCGACCGTTCGGGGTGATTTCGTAGCCCTGGCCCTGCAGGTCGGCATAGGCGCTGGTCTTCTTGGCCGACTTGGTCAGGCCCAGCTTGGCGGCTTCCTTCTTGATCAGGTCGCCGAGCGTGGCGGGCAGGGACAGGGTGACCTGGCCCTCCTTGCCCTGGGTCAGGCTTTCGGCCGTGGCCAGGGTCGCGCCCTTGGTCGCTTCCGGCGCGACGGCGGCCTGCAGCTTCTCGAGCTTGGTCAGCGGCTTGGCCGGAACGGGCTTGGCGGCGGCGGCCGCGACCGGCGCGACGACCGGGGCCTTGGCCGGAGCGACGGCGGGCTTGGCGGCCACGACCGGCTTCAGCGGGGCCGGGGCGGACGCGACGACCGGCTTCGCGGCCGGCTTGGCGACCGGAGCGGGCGCGGCGTGGATCCGACGGGCCGGCGCGGAAACCGCGCGCGGCGCATAGCGGGTCGCCTTGGGATTGGCGATCGGCGCCATGGCGGTGACCAGGGTGCCGTCAGCGCGGCGCCAGGTCTTAAGGTTCGGATTGGAGCTGTAGACAGGCGTCGGCGCGGCGGCGGGCGTCGCGGCGGTCGCCGGGCCGCCCAGCAGGCCGTCGGCCGGCGTGGTCTCAGCGGCGGGCGGCGCGCCCATCAGGTCGGGCGTCTGAGCCGCGCCGTAGCCGGCCGCGTTCGACGCGGGCGGCGCTTCGACGGGCTCACGCGCGCCACAGCCGGCGATTACCAGAACGCTTACCGCGCAACCGGCCAGAGCCGTCATACGGACTTTATTATGCAACATCGGGTCCCCCGATCCCATGTCTGAACTCTCCGCAAGCTGCGCTATGCGGTCTCGCGCTTGAGAGAACCACGTGATCGCGACGAAATCAAAACGGTTAAGAGAGATTCACGAACCGATTTCATCCCTGGGGCGAAATTTCGACGCTTCATAGAGCGCCACCGCCGCCGCGGCGGACACATTCAGGCTCTCAAAGCCCCCAGGCATGGCAATTTTACCCAAGACGTCACAGTGCTCGGCGACCAGCCGGCGCACGCCTTCGCCTTCCGATCCCAGCACCAGCACCGTCGGGCGGCCGTCCAGCACCTGGTCGAGGGTCTCCTCGGCTTCGCCCGCGAGGCCGACGGCCCGCCAGCCCAGATCGGCCAGCTCCTCCAGGGCGCGGGACAGATTGACCACGCGCGCGTGGGGGATCTTGTCGACGGCGCCGACGGCGGTCTTGGCCAGCACGCCGGTCAGGGCCGGGGCGTGGCGGTCCTGCAGGATCATCCCCTTGGCCCCGAAGGCGGCCGCCGAGCGGAAGATCGCGCCGATGTTCTGCGGATCGGTGATCTGGTCCAGCATCACCAGCAGGCCCTCGGCCGGCGTCCCCAGGTCGTGGACGGTCAGCATCTCGGGCTCGTCGATCTTCAGGGCGATGCCCTGGTGCACGGCGCCGGCCGGCAGCTGACGGGCGATGTCGGCGCCCTCCATGATCTGCAGGAAGGGGGCGCGGCTCAGATTCGGCGCGAGTCGTTTGGCGCGATCCGGGGTGGCCAGAAGACGTTTCGGAACGGGTCTGGCGGGGTTGGAAAGCGCGGCCTCGACGGCGTGAGTCCCCCAGATCCAGTCCTTGGCGTCGCCCTGACCCTTGGAAAACTTGTTGTTTTCCCGAGGCTTGGAACGAAAATCACGTCCGGGCGAAGAAGGCTTTTTCCGGTCGTTGCGTTCGGAATGAGAGGACACTATAAGACGCGCTCCGATTTGGGGCCCTGAGGGTTTCCAAGAGCCAGGGCGGCGCTGCTTTAGCATCGTCTCACAGGTCTCGAGGAAGCTTTTGTTCCTTTTTCGTGACGGGCGGTCCGCCGCCGGTCACGAGGATGGAAAGGCCGCTTTGAAGGAACTCTGTCGCGCGCTGGGGGAATGTCCCGAGTGGCAAAGGGGGGGGACTGTAAATCCCCTGGCGTACGCCTTCGCAGGTTCGAGTCCTGCTTCCCCCACCACGCGCGACGAGAGCTCCCAAGAAGCCTGGACCCCAAAGAAGCCAGACCGGGAGCCGATCGCGACCCCGCTAGCTTGGCGGGTATAGCACAATGGTAGTGCAGCAGCCTTCCAAGCTGAGGATGCGGGTTCGATTCCCGCTACCCGCTCCAGCTCCCAACACATATTTCCCAGAAACAAGCCCGCCGGCGCGAAGGTAGAGACGATGGCCAAGGAAAAGTTCGAACGTAACAAGCCGCACTGCAACATCGGCACGATTGGTCACGTTGACCATGGCAAGACGACGTTGACGGCCGCGATCACCATCATCCTGGCCAAGTCGGGTGGTGCGACCGCGAAGAACTACGCCGACATCGACGCCGCGCCGGAAGAAAAGGCCCGCGGCATCACGATCAACACCGCGCACGTGGAATATGAGACGGCCAACCGTCACTACGCCCACGTCGACTGCCCCGGCCACGCCGA